>JAIRUB010000130.1 GCA_031254635.1 Prevotellaceae bacterium
AAACCGACTTTTGGCTCGCTGGAGCTTGCTAAGTTAATTGCTAAAGGCGATTATCACGAAATTGAGCTTTGTGGGCTTTGCACTGATATTTGTGTCGTTTCCAACGCGCTCATACTAAAAGCGCAATTGCCGGAAACAGCGATCACAGTCGACGCCCGCTGCTGTGCTGGCGTGACCGATAGAAGCCACAAGGCGGCCCTGCTGACCATGAAAATGTGCCATGTGAATATAATCGGCGAGGATTGATTAAACCTCACGCGGTCTTCGTCATGCTTCTCATACCTCCCGCACGCGCCGTAAACGTATTGCGTAGATAAAACCTTACATTCAAACATTGGGTGTTAATCTTTTTACTATGTTTATTCTCAACGCTGTCTCATGGTCAATAACATATACTTCTGGTTTCCATATTGCTTTTATATATGATGGTAGTGTTGAATAAAGACCAGATTTAATTGGTTTGCACCATTTTGGACAATGATTATTAATTACAAATATAAACTTTAATGACATCTTATCTGCAGGCAGAAAATCATCTGGATATTTTTCATGTATACCAACCTCAATTGCTGAGTACAAGCTAAGCGAGTGTATAAACTTATCTGCTATTTCGTGTATCTGACTTGTAAATATTTCCTTACTATTAGGGTTTTTTGGGTTTGGGAATGATGATTTTGCCTCGATAAAGTACAATTGATCGCCGTTAACACGGATAAATTCAACTGACTTAATGCCTTTTCCTTCTGTTGCAGTATATTGAAAAGACTTTTCAATATAAAATGAGTTATCATTATTAAATTCCATACCACTCTCAATTATTGTTTTCGACATTCCCCAACCCCGTTTCTACTTCTTTCATGTATAAATTTACTTCTGCGTCGGTCAAAGTATTTGGTTCAAGCAAGTCAAAGCGGTTGCTGGAATCGACTTTAACTTGTCCGTTGTCTTTATATAATGAATGAAATAGAACTTTGTCGCTTCTTTTGCGATTAGCGGCGAAGTAACTGGCTAGTATTCCGCTATGTGTAGCTAAGAAAATCTGTACTCCATTTCTTGATAATTCAAGTAAGATATCGACAAGAACGGATATATGTTCGGGATTCAAGCTGTTCTCTGGCTCATCCCATAGCAAAACTGTACCATCTTCGAGCAATCCATTTCTAAGGAGCTTCCATAGCAAGCCAAGTTTTCGATAGCCACTGGCTTCAAATTGGAAGTAAATTTTATCTTCTTTTGAATTAGGTTTGTGTATAAAAAAATCACTTCCATCAAATTCTACTTGCCCACCTATTATTTGGGTGATTTTATCAATCACTTTTCTTGCGTTTGGAGTTAACTCACGCGTCGGTGTAAGCTCTGCTTTTGATATAATGTCAATTTCCGTATTGTCAAACGGAAGTGGACGCTCTCTGTTAAGAGCTAAAAACCCTCTCGAATGCGATAACATTTCCGTTGCTGGGACAAAAACTGATTTTATGTTCATTTTCCACCATTGAGTAAATTCATCCTTGTTCTTGCTTCTTGATAAGTTTATAAATGCTTTTATTGATGAGAGATCAATAGGGATATTTACATCTAAACACGGTATGTCATTGCTGATAACATTAGAATATATCTTTATTGCTGGTTCGTGTTTAAACTCAGAAGTTTGCTTTAGTGATGCTCCATTATTGTAAAAATATGGGAATAGAGTATTATAAAAAATACTATCATTGCTTGTACCAAATAAAATATTACCTCTACCATCAATCTCAATTCGTTTTGTTACTTCACATCCCCAATAAATCAGTTTCAGTAACGTCGTTTTCCCAGTTCCATTGCTGCCAATGAGTAAATTCACCCCAGAGCAAAAGTCCGCAGAGAATTCACCGGTGAACACAAGGAAATCGCTTATCTCTAAACGGCTTATCGACATCTTCTTGTCCTCCTTAGCGTATGAGTGCCAATTTCTCATCCATAGACCTGTACCACCTTATTTGCTTTTATCAACGAGCCCTCTGGAAGTGGCGCATGGACTACATCAACTGGTATTCTTAACTGATCCTCTATATCAGTTTTAATAGCTGACAGCATTATTAAAGACACTGCTGGTTTATAAAACTCGACTAATAAATCTAAATCGCTTTCATTGTTTTGTTGGCCATTTGCGTATGAACCAAAATAAGATACAGCTTTTATAGGAAAAGTAGTTGCTGTTTTTGCCACTGCATTAACAATTTCTTCGTGTGTAATCATTTTGCTAACAACCTTCCTACGCACAGGATAATGTTAAGGGCATCTCTATTAACCCGTCATTGCGAGGAACGAAGTGACGAAGCAATCCAGCAAAGCCTTGATACTCCTGCATTCTAGATTGCTTCGCTACGCTCGCAATGACGAACACTGGAGTTTTTAGATGCACCCTAAATATAGTTTATCGTATAATTTCCAGCACGTCTAGTAGGGTGGCGGCGCGGTAGTCGCATAGGGCGCCGATGCCGGCGCGTTCGATGTTTCCGCCGGCCATGCCGACGCAGCAGAAGCCAGCCAGCTTGATTGAGACGACTCCCGCGCTTGAATCCTCTATGCCGACCACCTTGTGGCGTCGCTCGGGCGGCATCCCAAGGCCGACGCGGGCGGTTTCGGCGTATAGCCAGGGGTGAGGCTTTGGCGCGAGCTCGCCGAGGGTGCCGGCTTGGCCTTTCCTAAGGGCGAACC
>JAIRUB010000147.1 GCA_031254635.1 Prevotellaceae bacterium
TTACTGCTGCCGTCCATTTACCATAATTAGCGCTATTAGCGCCTGCCTCAATGCGGATAATACGTTCGCCTATTTGATTGGCTCTCCAGAATGCGCCCACATAAGTATTAACTCCCAAAGGAGGAGTGCCTCCTCCAGCGTTATCGGTGATTGGACCAAAATTCCCCCATTGCGTAACGATACTTACCACATCTAATGGGGAAGCGCCCAAATAAATATCGGTTTGCCGTGGGTTAGTACTCTGGTTTTCCAAGGCAAGAAGATGGATAAGGGTTGTACCGGTGCCTGATACGGAAGCGCTTGCTGCGTTAAAATCATCGGTTGAAGCTACTGATAAGAGGCACCACGACGGATCTGCAGAAGTAAGTGTCCATGGCATAGTTGGCGCAGGGTCTCCATTATTCTTTTGACAGATAACATGTAAATGTAAGGCAGGATTTAAAAGCGTGTAAGGGAGCCATACCTCATTCGGTGTAACGGTAATTGTGCCGTCGGGAATGAGCGTAATATTATAGGTTATCCGCTTGCCGGCCTCCCAGATAAAGGTATTCAAACTTATATATTTTGTCGAACCGTCATTGAATGACAGTTTGATTTTGGCATCGATCCCGAGTACTTGAGGAATCATCATCAAATAACCGTCAGAGGCAATCAAATTAGTCATAGTGGAAGGAACAGTAAAGTAATTTTCTCCGGAATCATAATTAATGGATGCCGAGAAGTCGGTATTTGTCGGGACGCCAAGGTTTGTCCATACTACATTAATGCCACCATCCATAACTACATCACCCGAAACTGCAACGCCCAAAATACTGATAGCGGTAAGCTGCTCTTCGTCGCCCATAATTTGAAAGCCAATACAGGTAAGCGCGTGCTTCATCCGTAAGGCTATATTACCACTTGTGGGCCGGATATTATAACGCGGAACAGCCAGCATAAGGTTCGGCTGCTTACTAACATCAGTGGGAACAATATAAGTCAAGGTTGGCTTACCTTGTGTAGATGAGGAGCCATTGACTGTAATACCATTATTAAGCGAAGCGTGAGGTGTGTATGCAAAGAAACTGTAACGGTCGGTAATATTGGCGGCGCCCCAATAAATATTCGAATTTTGATAAGTCCAAGTGCCGGAGGTATTGTTCAATTGTTCGTTAAACATTTTATTAAGCGTAGCTGTTCCGTTCCAATCGTCTAAACCCGTTGCAGCGCAAAACACACCCATAGAGGTTAATTCTGAGGCATTATTGATCGGTGTAGCACGGGTAGCCATATCCATTTCAGTTGCAAATGATATAGACTTTGTAGAATCGTAAGGGATATCCATAAGTTCATCCAAACTATTCTTACATCCGCTTAGCAAGGCGGTAGTTGCAAAGAGCGGCAGTATTAAGAGATAAGATATAAGACGTTTCATATTTTTATATTTTATTGTAAATATTCGGAAAATTCAACTGTTTTATTATTAAAGAGTCCAGGGAGCTTGCCATCTTCATCTTCTTGTTTTTTATGTTTTTAAATGGTGAACTATGGGGGACATTCAACCCCCATAGCCCTAAGCATCCGTTTCGACGAACTGTTGGCTGTGTCGAGGACGGAAATTATTACAAGTGTTTATTACTGTAAAGGGTTGTCACTCGGAGTTCCCCAATCTTCTACTGTTACGATAAAGCCAATGGGTTTGTCGGGGAAAATAGGTTGGGGTACATCAATCGGTTCTTCCGTATCAGGATGTACAACCGGCAGGCCTGAATCATTGCCATCTTTATCCATAAAGTTTTCTTCAATCAAGTTACCACCTGAAGATTCGGGAGTACCTAAATGGATAGTATAAGTATAAGCCTTGCTCATTTCCCAATTGGTGGGAAGAGGATAAGCCACTTTAACAAAGAGGGAGCCTGTAACGATACTGTTCAAATCTTCATATAAAGGATGTTCGGTAGCATCGGTATAACCAACCATGTCGTTAAGGTTATCGGTTTCATACATGCGATAAACTACTTCAATATAAGACTGGTCTTGAGTAAGGCCATTTTCGGTTTTATCCCATGGGCGGAGAGAAAGGTTTTGCGGCATCAGCATCAATGAGCCTGACGAACCGGCAATATCCGCAGCGGTAATTTGTCCTGCAAATATATTAGCAGGGCTAACTGGGGCCTTCATATAGTTATAACCTGTATTTCCGGCAGTAGGAAGAGTTGCCCATCTAAGGCCGGAAAAAGTAAAGGTACCGGTATCTCCAACCTTTCTTATAGCAACTGATTGTACTTCAACAGTAGTTTCAACGCCTGTTACTATTTTGAAGTCAATTTTCGAAAGCGTGTGCTTGAAAGCCAAATTAATATTACATGATGCAGGGCGAACCATCACGTTGGTATGGCTGGCGGCCAAGCAATCTACCTGAAGTTCCGGTGTTGCAGCTACAGTATAGTTAATTGACAAGCCATTAGTACCTGAAAGTGCGATGGCAGATAGCGGATAGTAAGCATAAAAATTGATAGGATAGTCGCTTTCATTCGTAGGCCACAGAATGTCGTTGTCAGTCCATTGCCATGCACTTCCGTTATATTTATAGGCCTTGTTAATAATAAACTGCTCCAATGGAGTACGGTAGGTAGCATACACACCAAAGCCGCCAGAAGCGTTCTGCAAAGCAATAAGGTCATTTACGCTCGCTCTTGTTTTGCCGGTGCTGACTTCAAAGCCAATGGCATTTGGATTGTGTGGGTTCACATTGCTCACTTCGTCTTTGGAGCAACTTGTGAAAATTAGGGCTGTAACCATTAAGCCCAAGATCATTTTGTTGTTCATAATTTGTATTAATTAAATGTTAATAATATGGTTCATTATTATTTATTGAAGAGGAATTACAATTTCGTCCCATCCATCCACCGATATACCGGCTCCCATACCCATATCAGGCAGTTCTATCAAATGGTCGCCGTTGTTATTATCGTAACCTACGTTAATAATGTGCGTATTGACAATAAGGTCCGTCCTTGTTATCAGCAATTGTGTAACGTCAAACTCTTCGCGTGGGTGCAGTGTGCCGTCCACCAGGAGAAAGTCAAGGTTCATGAGGTGCTGTGTTGTCAAGCCATGTAAGCGGCCGAAAATATTAAAAGTACGGGTAGTTGTTCCGTCTTTCTCATTGTTATCATACACACGGGCATTAAGAATAAAGGCATGAGCTGCCGAGGCTGGTACCATCTCCCCAGATACCATATATACCCCGGCAGCCATGCCGTCAATAGTGCCTGTCACCTGCATTGAACTATACAGGTTTGTGACGTATGCTGTAATTTGAATGCGTTCGAAACGCGGCAAAGGTTTTACTATTGTTAAATCAGGAACTTCGCTTATAAGCATATCTCTATACGAAGGTGAATAACTACGGACAATTTCTCTGGTACGGTTCAGCATCTCAAGTGTTACTTCAAAGCGGTTGAGACTCCAGGCCGCTAAGGGATCCGGATTCTTGAGCAAAGGCAAGTCTTCCGAGCGGGTATAGAAACCACGCACAGCATCGGAAATACCCATAGCTGCAAAGGTTTCGTAACGATTCGTACCCGAAAAGACAATAGCATCCCAGTCGTTTGCTTCGACAGTTTCGTTAAACACTAGCACCGAATAAGTTCCAATGGGTACTGATATTTCTTGATAAGTAAGGTCGCGCTCCAAACGAAATTCCAGTGGTGCATTGCCATTGAGAGGAAAAAGCCACACCGAAGCACGATGCATTCTTTCAAGGGACGCACCCGATATTGACCAATCAATACACACAGGTATAAGCGCCGTTTCAAGATATTCTTCTTCTAATGTTCGCCGTGTACATGCGTCAATAGCCAGCACTGATGCTATTAGTAATATTATCACTATGCTTTTATGTATTTTCACGTTTTTCATGTTTTTCCGGTATCTCTTCTTCAACTATTTTAACCCATTTTCAACTATTTTCTATTGTACGATTTGTAGTTAAGCATCCACACCAAAGACACCTTAACTCTTGTCGGGCCAATCCAGGTATAGGTTCCGCTTTTCTGACGAATAAGATGCCACTCGTCGTCAATTCCAAACACAGGGACATATTCACGATAGTTAGTTCTGAGGTATCCTACGCCAAGTGCATATTCCATCCTGAAATTACTGTTTTTACCTAAGGTATGGGCATAGCCGCCGCTCAGGCCGGCTGCAATAAAAAATTCGCCCTGATAACCTTTATTTCTCCACTCAATATCATAGTAGCCGCCGCCGGCATAAAGCCCGGCAAACCATCCAGTAAGTACCTGTCTATCAGTATGGTTCCAAAACCAGTAGCGCCCTTCTAAATTAGCGCTCAACACTTGGAGAGCATACTGTTTGCTTTCCCATAACCACCAGGGAAAGATATATTCCCCAAGAATAGACCACCGCTTACCTATGGGAACCTCAATTTCTACATTAAGCGCTGTACCCAAGTCGAATAACAGATTTGTTTTCACGGCAAAGAGCGGTTTTTTGATCCATTCATAATCTTTAACAAGAACCGTATCGATATGCCAATTTTCTTTGCAAGGTAAAGAGACCGTGTCTCTTATTACTATGCTTCTTATTATCGTGTCTCTTAATATTATGGTTTGTTCTACCGCTTTTTCAGTAGTTTTAGGCAGCCCATAGAACATAATACCGGTTGCACGACGCAAAGGGGCTGAATAATTTCTATTAATATAGTTAAGCGCCGCACCGCCTCCAACCGCTTTCAAAAGCCTGAATCTCTGTATATCGGTTATATCCTGCCTATTCACAACCATTTCAGCTTCTTCTCGAAAGGGGATTGAATAGTCATTAGCAATGATTCTACGGATAGCCTGCAAATCGACTAATTGGCTGCGCATAATAATTTTGCTCCGGAGTTGTGGATATTTATGTGTAATATAAGCCATAACCGACTGCGCTCGTTCTTCAGCCAACAATAAGTTATTGGTTATAGCGCCATCAGGCGATGCGTAGCCATTAATCACAATAGAGTCTATATTAGAAAATAAATATTTATCTCTCAGTATATTATCTAATTCGTCTAATACACGTGAATTATTGGAATAATTCTTTAACAGCCGTGATTGGTTAATCGGAAAATGAATGGCTATTTCGGATATTGAGTTTTTGGGTTCATTGATAAGTTGTCCAGTAAAATCATACCGATATGCCAAGCTTGTTTGGAAAATTATTATTCCAAAAAATAACCATCCCGCCTTTAATGAGGTGTTACACGAAAGGCGAATATTTTTGCATGCTATTTTGCACTTAGTTTTGTTTTTCATTTTAATTACTTTAAAAGTGTAAAGCAATTTTATTTTTATTTAAAATTTTTGTAAATTAGCAGGTTATAATTTTAATAAAATTGCTTGTTTCTTATAAATATAGTGCAAAATTATAGTATATAATTCATTATAGCATATCATTTTTATTATAAAAAATAGTCTTTTTAGACTTTACTAATGTAAAAACATGCTAAAAAATAGTCTTTATTTTATTGTGTTTGAGTGAAAAATTACTAAAAAATAGTCCTTATTTTCAATGCAACAATGGAAACTTCAAACACACAATATATTAAGAAATTTTTCTCTCTCACTTTTTTTTATTTACTTTGTACATGAAATCAAGCATAAAAAGATGGCTATAGATAATAAAAATAGCACAGAATTTTGGATTTTTTCTTTAGATGATCCTGAATTATACCATTTTTATACAGCCCAGGCCAACAATACATCCTTGTACTATACCTTATGTATAGAAGAGTGTTTGGAGGATTTTACTTCCGAAAGGAGAAATATAATGCATTTGCGAAATAAATGTATACTACTAATAGACAGCTACCTAGTTCCTGTTTTCTGTCAACTGCCGCTAAAAGGTTATCTCATTGTCGTAACAGAGTCATTTTGTGAACTAGATATACATAAAGCCTTATTGAAATTAGTTTTTTTCCACAATACGCCGGAAGGTGTAAGAGACTTGGGCAACATGAATGATATGCAGGAAAAATGTATAAGCCTCGTCTATAAAGAATATCATAATGCGCCCGACGATTTGCAAATACCTATTATAAGAAGCTTAATAATAAATCTGTATCTGCTTTCTACAGAAACGAATTATGATAAACCTATGAAAGTAGGCCATTTATTGAATTATGCCTTACAATTTATGGACTTAATTAACGAATATGCTTCCAGGGAAAAGAAAAAATCTTTTTATGCCGAAAAAATAGGCATTACCGAAAAAGTCCTGACTCATGCGCTACAGGCCATCTTCAATAGATCATTCAGGGAATTATTGATGTATAAAATATTAATTGATGCTATGAAAAAATTAGTATTTACCGATAATAGCGTTACTCAGATTGCCCACGAATTGAATTATGATGCTTCAGGTTTTAATAAACTTTTTTTAAAATGGAAAGGAATGTATCCAAAAGATTTAAGGGTAAATTACCGAAAACTTGTTGAACATGTCGAATATAATTACTAATATTCCCTTTATTACTTCGGAAGAAGTAGCGGTTTCGTTACATACTGATATTCCTCGTCATAGTTCGGAAGAGGTATTACATGCGTCCGGCATTGAGGTTAACAGCTATGAAGAATTGTATGCGCAAGCCATCGCACCGTCAACCATATATAACTACCACAGGGTTCCTTTCTATCATATTTTCCGACTTACAGGAACAAACAATGCTCATTTTATCGAAAATAAAAAAATAATCCTAAACAATGATTGTTTGCTAATTATTAACAGAGACATTTCACATAAATATTCCAAGCGTAGGTGCAAAGGTAACATGGCTCTTTTTACTAATTCTTTTTTAGCCAGAACACCTGAGAAAGCCGATTTTTTGAATAATTGTACGCTCTTTCAAAGCAACTATGTGATTATACCCATGCAATCAGAAGAATTTATTACTGCTATTGATACGTATTTTTTACTAATGAAAGGACTACATCCCGAATGTGAATTAAGTACGGCAGATACAGGAGTTCTTCGCAACTTGTTGTATATCTTATTAATGATTATTGAACGGCAGTACCGATTACGCAACACAAGGTTCGTTATATCTATTAATAACAAAGATTACATGCAGCAGTTCAAAACCTTATTGGACATGCATTACCAAACACAAAAACAAATTAATTTTTATGCAAAAAAACTCCGAATGCCGGAAAAAAAATTATCTCAGATTGTATACGCTGCATACGGGTTTTCTGCCAAAACTTATATCAATGAAAAAATATTATTGGAAGCTATTTTATTACTAAAAAACACCACTCTCAATCAAGGGGAAATAGCGCATAACTTAGGCCTTGATTTCACTTATTTCATTAAATTTTTCCGCAAACACACGGGGCTTACCCCTGCAAAATACAGGCAAAGAGAGAATAGTAAGTTGAATTTGAGTTAAAAGTTATAAAGTTGAAACGCTTACGCCAAAATCATTATATCCTTTTTTTATACCGCTTATTGATGGTATTGTCGCTATTCAGCATTTGCCGTGTCATTTTCTACCTTGTTAATAAAGATTTTTATCCTGATATGAGCTTTGCACATTACTTGCGCATAGCCGGCGGCGGACTGCAATTTGACATCACGGCAATGATTTACACCAACCTGCTCTTTATTGTTGTTTCATTGCTGCCCTTTCGTTTCATATACAAAAAGGCAGTGCAATTATCATTGAAAATTATTTTCGTAGCCACCAACAGCCTTGCCTTTGCCGCCAATATTGCCGACATGGCCTATTTTCGCTTCACTATGCGCCGTATGACTTTCTCGTTCTTTAAAGAATTTAGCAACGATAATAATATAGGCGATGTTCTTTGGGCCTCAATTGCCGGTTATTGGTATCTATGGCTGCTGTGGATTGCGGTTATTGCTGTATTATGGTTTTGCTACGGCCAATTACGAATTACGAATTACGAATTACGAATTTGTAATGATTCAAAATTCAAAATTCAAAATTCAAAATTTATCACTCTACCTCCAGCTCTCAATTTTCAATTTTCAATTTTTAACTCTCAATTACTTTACTACGCCGTCCACACCCTCATCCTTGCCGTGGGCGTACTGCTTTGCGTGGCCGGGGCGCGCGGAGGTTTCCATACCAGCACTCGCCCCATTACCCTGAGCAATGCTGCAAAATATGTAACACACCAAAACGAAACAGCTATTGTGTTGAATACCCCTTTCAGCATTTACCGTACAATAAGCCGTAAGGATTTTAAGCCCTTACATTGTTTTGATGAGAAAACATTAGCTACAATTTATACCCCTGTGCATATTCCTGAACCAACAGAAGCTTTCAGAACCGACAATGTGGTAGTGTTTATAGTGGAAAGTTTGGCGCGTTTTCATATAGGGGCAATGAACAGCGAGCTGCCGGAATTAGTAAGCTATACGCCCTTCCTCGACTCGTTGATACAACACAGCCATGCCTTTTGCAATGCCTTTGCCAACGGTAATAAATCTATCGATGCCATTCCGTCTGTACTGGGCAGCATTCCCACCTTGGAACAGCCATACGTACTCACCCCTTATGCGCTGAATGATGTTACCGGCCTTGGCTTCATACTACGCGACAAAGGGTATTATACCGCCTTTTTCCACGGAGCGCAAAATAACTCTATGGGATTTTCGGCCATTGTCAGGGCGCTCGGATTTGAACATTATTATGGACGAACAGAATATAATAATGATAAGGATTATGACGGTATCTGGGGGATATGGGACGAGCCTTTCCTGCAATTTTACGCCCAACAACTCAACAGCTTCCCACAGCCCTTTGCTGCTGCGGTGTTCACTATTTCTTCGCACCACCCTTTTAAAGTTCCTGAGCAGCATAAAGGTGAATTTCTCAAAGGCGCCATGCTTAACAACGAGTGTGTAGGCTATACCGACTACGCTCTGCGCCGTTTCTTCGAAACAGCCTCACAAATGCCCTGGTTCAAAAATACACTCTTTGTATTTACAGCCGATCATTCGAGTTGGTGCAGTTATAATAAAGCCTATCAAAATTCACTAAACCAGATGGCTGTACCTGTTATTTACTATCGTCCGGGAATGGAACAAACTATTATGGATAGCAGTATTACCCAGCAAATCGACATTTTGCCCACTATTTTGGGATACCTGAACTACGACCTACCTTATATAGCTTTCGGAAGAGATAAAACCAAGGGCGGGCAAGCCTTCGTATTTAATTATAGCAACGGCTACCAATTATTGTATGACGGCTATCTGCTCCTGTTCAATGGCGAAAAAACCACCGGCTTCTATCGTTGGAACAACAGAGGCTTTGATGACTTAGGCGAAAATTTATGCAACCAATTACCCGAACAGCAAGAAAAAAGCGAGCAATTGCTGAAAGCCTTACTGCAACAGTACGTCAATAGAATGGTGGAAAATAAATTAACAATTAACAATGAACAATGAAAATGGTAAAGGGTGAAGGGTGAAGGGTACAAGGTGAAGGGTATTATGAATTAAAAAACTATGGCAAATAACAATTACTGCATCATACTAACAACTTTCGCAAAATTGGAAGAGGCAAAGCCGTTAATCGATAATTTGTTAAGCAAACAATTAGCTGCTTGTGTGCAATGTTTCCCAATCCAAAGCCACTACACTTGGAAGGGTAAGGTTGAGCATAATGACGAGGTGGTGCTGTTCATTAAAACTGCAAGCAGCAGGTATCAGGAAGTAGAAAAAGAAATCAAAGACTATCACCCTTATGAAACTCCGGAGATAGTCCAAATACCCATTACTAACGGCTCGCAAGAGTACTTAAGCTGGATAAGCGATAATGTGGGGTTAAATAAAAATAGATAATCATATAGAATAAAATATTGATGAAACAGAAAAAAGGATTTTTTTATAGGGCTTCATCGCATTCTTCTCGATATGGTGAACAATTATACTGGTTTTGCACCGCTCGGTATTGTAATGGTAGCCCTATTGGGAATTGGCGTAGCTGAATCCAGCGGATTAATAAAAGCTGCCATTAACTCTATGTTAGTAAAAACTCCGGCAAAGTTCATCACATTTATGGTAATCTTTACAGGAGTTATTTCCAACGTGGCATCCGATTTGGGATACATACTGATTATTCCGTTGGCCGGCGTTATTTTCCACGCCTTAGGCCGCAACCCCCTTGTCGGGATGTCGGCAGCATTTGCGGGCGTGAGTGGCGGTTTCAGCGCCAACATATTTATTGGCACCATCGACCCTCTGTTGGCAGGGCTTTCGACTGAAGCAGCACATATTATCGACCCCAATTATTATGTGGCGCCCACGGCAAACTACTACTTCATGGCAGTTTCGGCTCTTCTTATTGCTGTAATAGGTACGGTAGTAACCGTAAGATGGACAGAGCCTCGCATAGGAAAATATACCGGCGATGTGGAGCGGGAAGAAATTGTTCAGCCTACCGCCTTAGAAAAAAAAGGATTGAGAAGAGCCGGATTTGTTTTCTTAGGATGGTTTGTTCTTTTTGCAATAGGGCTAATTCCCGAAAACGGCATTTTGCGCGGAAGCGACGGCTCTATTCTTCTATCACCTATCATCAAAGGGTTTATTGCTATACTGTTTCTAATGGCAGCATCTGCCGGAGCTGTGTATGGTTATACGGTGGGCAGATTTAAAAAGGGCGGTGATCTTATCAACGGAATGAGCGATAATTTTAAAACCCTTGTAGCTTTTCTTGTTTTGGTATTTTTCGCAGCACAATTTGTGGCTTGGTTTCGCTGGAGCAACTTGGAATTGTTGCTTGCCAAACGGAGCGAACGCACTGCAAAACGCCGATATTGGTTTGATACCCTTGGTTATTATTTTTGTTACTGCCTTTACGAATTTTCTCATGGGTAGCGCCTCGGCAAAATGGGCTATTATGGGCCCTGTATTCATTCCCATCTTCATGCTTTTGGGATATTCGCCCGAACTTTCGCAAGCGGTATTCCGTATAGGCGACAGTGTTACCAATGTGATTTCGCCCATGATGAGTTTCTTCGCCTTGATTATTGTTTATTATCAAAAGTATGACAAGAAAGCCGGTATCGGAACGCTTATAGCCACCATGCTACCTTTCACCATTACCTTTTTCTTGATTTGGACAGCATTACTTATAGTTTGGATTTTGCTCGGACTGCCCTTAGGTCCCGGTGTCTCGTTGTATTATGGTGGTTAGGCAGATTGCGAGGAATGTATTTCTTGCCCTTTCGTGCGAGTACACGCTATAACATCTAACCACATTCTTCTTCGCGCGATATTCCATCGCATACGCTCTGCTACTAAGGTTGTTTTGTTTGGAACAACAAGGAGAAAATAAAGTTTTTTAATAACTACTCTTAACTACTTTCTACTTTTTTACCCATTACCGAAAACAAATCGTTTCACGCTATTTCATGTTGTGATAAACGTTCTGCACGTCGTCGTCCTCTTCAAATCGTTCAATCAATTTTTCAAGTTCGGCCTTTTGTTCGGGATTTAATTCTTTTAATTCGGTAGTAGGAATACGTTCGAAACCGCCGCTCAGTAGTTCCAAACCTTGTTCTTCAATATATTTCTGAATAGCGCCGTAGGATTCAAATGTACCGTAAATCATCACCTCGTCACCGTCGGCAAAAATTTCGTCGCCACCGAAGTCGATAAGTCCTAATTCCATACTTTCAAGGTCCATGCCCTCTTTGGCCTTCACCTTAAATACGCATTTACGTTCGAACATAAATTCCACGCTTCCGGAAGTACCCAATGAGCCGCCGAATTTATTGAAATAACTGCGGATATTGGCCACCGTGCGCATAGTGTTATCGGTAGCTGTTTCGACTATGAATGCTATACCATAAGGGCCATAACCCTCATACACCACTTCCTTATACTCGCTATGGTCTTTTTCAACCGCCCGTTTAATGGCACGCTCAATATTATCCTTGGGCATGTTTTCGGCTCTGGCCATTTGAATAATTGCCCGCAGGTGGGGATTATTCTCAGGGTCGATGCCGCCGGACTTGGCTGCTATGGTCAACTCTTTTCCTATACGTGTAAACACGCGGGACATATTACCCCAGCGTTTCATTTTACGTTCTTTACGGTATTCAAAAGCACGTCCCATAATGCAGGGTTTTAATGTTATTCCATAGCTGCTACCTCGCCGATATATTTATCTATATCACGGGCTTCCACTGTTTGAGGACAATCATTTTTGATGCGTTGGTACATCTTCAAAGCTTCTTCAGGCTTGTCCATGGCCTTGTAAGTAAGCCCTGCCTTCAACAAATAGCCTGCCGCATAAGTATTATCACGATAATCAGCAGCTTTCAGAAAATAATTTACTGCTTCGGGATAGTTATTCAGATTAACATAAGCATCGCCAATACAAGCTAATGCGCGAGCCGTAGTAATCTCATCCCCTACTTTGTACTTTTTCAGGTTATCAATGGCCTGCTCATATTGTCCTAAGCGCAATTGGCAAACACCGGCATAAAAATACACCATTTTACCGGCCTTACTACCATAGTCATCTATAATCTGCAAGAACCCTAAGTTATTACCATCGCCATTCAAGGCCAAAGCTAAAGAATCCATACGGAAGTATTGCTCTGCCACAAACATCTGGCTACGAGCTTCTTCTTGTTGAGCCTCATAATAAAATTTAGTATAACCGAAATAAATCAGCACTACGGCCAATATACCGACAACAATATAAATAAGTACATTTTTATACTTTATAAAAAAATGTTCTGCAGATGAAAGTACCTGTCCTACTGCTTCTCCGGTGTCGTGAGCTTGTTTTGCCATAAGATGTAATAATTATAATTTTGGGGCACAAATGTACTAATTTTTTGTGAAATACGAAAAAATTTTCCACAAAGCTACCAAAATATTATCTTTGTACCATGCTTTTGAAACAAATTTCCATAATTAATTTTAAGAATATTGCTTCGGCCTCGCTTCATTTCTCACCGAATATCAATTGTATAGTAGGCAATAACGGCGAAGGCAAAACCAACCTCTTAGATGCCGTTTATTACCTATCCATGACCAAAAGCTATTTTGGTGGCAGCGATTTGTTCAATATCCGTCATGGCGAACAGTATTTTACGTTGCAAGGGCTATTTTCACATGAGGATGAAGAACAGCAAATCAATTGCGGAGTTAAACGCGACGAGGGCAAGGTTTTTAAACGTAATAGCAAGATTTACAGTCGCTTATCAGACCATGTAGGGCTATTCCCATTGGTAATGATTTCTCCTACCGACAATGCGCTGATTAACGAATCGGGCGAAGAGCGTCGCAAGTATTTGAACAGTGTTTTGGCACAGTCCGAAAAAGAGTACCTGAATGTGTTGTTGCGTTATAATCACATTCTGTTACAGCGCAATAAACTGCTTAAAACCCCTTTTGACAGCAATACGGCCGACTTGCTATCCACAATTGATGAACAACTTGTTATTGCCGGAAAACAGATATATCACTTTCGCAAACAATTAATTATCGAGTTACAACCCCATTTTGCCAAAGCCTATAACACCCTGTCTGAACATAAAGAGGAGGTAAGTTTAGCATATCGTTCCGAACTTACTCACGAGGATTTTGCCGTATTACTCGAACAAAATCGTGAGCGCGACCGTGCTTTTCAGCATACCACCACCGGCATTCACCGTGACGAGCTTGCCATGCAAATTGATGATTATCCCTTGCGGCGCATAGGATCGCAGGGACAACAAAAAACCTTTCTACTAGCATTGAAGTTGGCACAGTTCGAGTTGCTCCGTCGTCAAAAAGGCTTCTGCCCTCTCTTACTACTCGACGATATTTTCGATAAGTTAGATGCCGGACGGGTACATCAATTATTAAGTATGGTAGCCCAAGCCGCTTTCGGGCAAATATTCATCACCGACAGTAACAAGGTGCGCGTCGATGGCATAGTACAGCAGTTGACTAAGGATTATACGATTTTCACGGCGGAACTAGGGCAGTTTGAGAGCTGAGAATTCAGCAGTCCAATCGGGACTAATAGAATGTCATGTCCTGAAATATGTTGACCTTTTTTCGTGTTAATAATTATTTTTTATTCTCTTTTTTTCTATCGAAAAAATGCGTTTTTTTAGGCATATAC
>JAIRUB010000009.1 GCA_031254635.1 Prevotellaceae bacterium
ATCCACAAGGCCGAGAGGTTGGCTCCTATAGCTACTAACCAAGTGGATATAAGGTGAAAGCGCTTGCTCACCCTATCCCATCCAAAAAACATTACTGCTAAGAAGGTTGTTTCTAAAAAGAAAGCTACAATACCTTCAATAGCTAAAGGCGCTCCGAAAATATCGCCAACAAACCAGGAGTAATTACTCCAGTTTGTGCCGAATTGAAACTCCAGAATCAAGCCGGTAGCCACGCCCAAGGCGAAGTTAATACCAAAGAGTTTCATCCAGAATTTTGCTGTACGTTTCCAAAATTCATTACCTGTACGCACGTACATTGTTTCCATAATGGCCAGCATAATACCCAATCCAAGCGTCAAGGGTACAAAGGTCCAATGGAACATTGCTGTTAGCGCAAATTGCGCCCGCGACCACTCAACTAAAGCTGATAAAAACATAATAGTTTAAAGTTTTAAAATTTATAAAGTTATAAAGTCCAAGGGGAGTGCAAGTCTCGAACTATTTATTGTTAATCATAAAAAAAACAAAGATAATGAACAGGAAAAAGAAAATCTTAAGTCCAATTATTAGCCAAAGCGTTCTACCGACAGTCATTCCACGAAAACCATCGTAATAAAAACGATAAACACGATGTAAAACAGAATCTTTCATCGGTGTAGTATTAAAAGAATTCACAACAAATGTATGAAAAAGCTATCATTTCTCCAAATATTAATCAAAATTATCTGTATCTTTGCCTTATATATGTTAAGTATTAATTTTAAATTTTAATTGTATGGAACGACGCAATTTTCTTAAAACCGCCATTTTTGGTAGTCTTGCTGCCGGTTTTTCACTAAAGAATAGCCTACTATCTGCACAGGTCAAAACTTCGACAGCCGGCGATGAATATGATTTGGTAGCAGTAATGGGAGGAGAGCCTGATGTGATGTATGCCAAAGCTATTGAAACGCTTGGCGGCATAAAGAAGTTTGTAAAACCCGGACAAAAGGTAGTAGTTAAACCCAATATAGGATGGAATAAAACGATAGAATTAGCCGGTAATACCAATCCTATATTAGTAGGGGCTATTATCAAAGATTGCCTTAAAGCAGGCGCGAAAGAAGTGACGGTGTTCGATCATACTTGCAACGAATGGAAAGACTGTTATAAGAATAGCGGTATAGAAGCTGCCGTAAAAGCTGCCGGTGGAAAGATAGCCTACGCCCACGAAGAAAGATATTACCGCGAAGTTAAAATACAGGGAGCAAAACGACTCACCAAAACAAAGGTGCACGAGGCTATTCTCGATTGCGATGTATGGATTAATGTTCCTGTATTGAAACACCACGGCGGCGCCAAAATAACCATTGCACTGAAAAACTATATGGGTATTGTTTGGGACCGCCGGTTTTTCCATGCCAACGATTTGCAGCAATGTATTGCCGACAGCGCCCTTCTCAGTAAAAAACCGGTGCTGAATATTGTTGACGCTTATCGCATTGTTACCGACAATGGGCCTCAAAACCATACCTTGGCCGATGTGCAAACACCAAAGGCGCTGTTCATGTCTGCCGATATCGTAGCCGTTGACGCCGCCGCCTTAAAATTTTTCAACCAATTTATCAATAAACCCTTAGCCGAAGTAGGACATATCAAGCTTGCCAACGAGATGAAGATAGGCACAAGTGATATTGACAAGCTGAGGGTGAAGAGGATAATGATTAATGAACAATGAATAATTAACTCATAACTCATAACCCATAAATCATAAAACATAAATAATAAATGTATAGTCTTCTTCGCCGTTTAAGAGTGGTTCTATCGATCGGGATTTTCTTCCTTATTTTTTTTTGTTTCATCAACGTTTATCATTTTGCGGGTAGTTGGTGGACAATGCCTTTGGGTTGGCAGTTAATTCCCGCTATATTGGCCGGTAGTTTTGCGGTGGTAATCGTTCTTCTTCTGCTTACTTTATTATTCGGACGTATATACTGCTCCACGCTCTGTCCGTTGGGTACCTATCAGGACATAGTACGCCGCGTAACCAATCTCTTCAAAAGCAAAAAAGCGCGCCGGATGAAATACCACAAGCCACATAATATTGCACGCTATGCCATATTGGTTATTTCTGTAATGGCGACTATTATGGGCAGCAGCATTTTATTGTTATGGCTCGACCCTTACAGCAATTTCGGCCGTGTAGCCGCCAATCTTTTCAATCCTGTAATTATTTTTTTTGGCAATAATTTGTCTTATATTATCGACATAATACCTGTCCATGGCTACCATAGCTTCACCCTTTCCGCGATCATTGCCGCTATTATCTTTTTTATCATTATTACTGTGTTTAGCGCGTTGCGCGGAAGGTTATACTGCAATTTAATTTGTCCTGTTGGTTCATTTCTTGGCCTTATTTCAAAATATTCGCTATTTAAACTGCAAATTAATGCTGAGCGCTGCACCCACTGTACTATTTGCAGCAAAGAATGTAAGGCGCAATGTATAGACGTAGGCAAGCAAGAAATTGACAATAGCCGCTGTGTGCAGTGTTACGATTGTACAGTAAGCTGTAAACTTGGCGCCATTGGTTACAAGCAGTGCTATAAAATTAAACAACCGACACAGCCTATGAATACTGCTTCCGAGCGCCGATCCTTTTTGGGCGCCTTAGGTGGCATTATAGCAGCCGGAACAGCCGGCAAGCTGCTTCCGCCTCTTCGCAATGTTTCCGAGAATAACAAGGCTATTTGTCCTCCGGGCTCAGAAGGTTTGGAGCGCTTCAAAGCCCATTGTACTTCTTGCCACGCCTGCATTGCCAACTGCCCATCGCACGTACTCCGACCGGCTATAACCGAATATGGCATTGATGGTTTCACAATGCCTGTACTTGATTTCGACCGCTCGTATTGTAATTACGAATGTACGCGCTGCTCCGAGATCTGTCCCAATGACGCCATTTGCACCATTACTCAAGCCGAAAAGGCTGTAATACAAATAGGGGAGGTAAAATTTTTACCTAAACGTTGTATCGTAGTAAGCGATGAAACCGACTGCGGCGCCTGCGACGAACACTGTCCGACCCATGCTATTAAAATGATTGATTTCCGTAATGGTTTAAAGCTCCCGAAAGTTAACCGCGAACTTTGCATCGGTTGCGGAGGCTGTGAATATATTTGCCCGGCAAGTCCTAAGGCTATTTTTGTGGTTGCCAACACCGTTCATGAAGCAGCCGTCCTATATCAGGAGAAGGAGCAGAAGGAGATTAAGGTAGAGGGGTTTGGATTTTAGGGATTAATAAATAGGGTGCGAGGTACTGGTGTCAAGGGTAAGTAGTTTAGAAGAAACCAATATCGTAAGCTCAAATCCTGATACTTGATACCCGTTACTAAAAATAAACCGTTTCACGCCTCGCACTTAACGCTTTACGAAAAGAATATTCTAACCGTATAAAAATAATTAAATTATTGATAAATAGATAAATATAATTATTTGAGTAAAAATATTGTTTAATCAAATATTTCGACTAATTTTACCGGATATTTTTTAACGATTATTCAATATTTAAGAAACACATGCAGCCGGAAATTGTTTCAAACGGCGGTTCTCCTTTACCGATTATCGGCCATATTTCTCAAATTATCGGGCCGGTGGTGGACATTTATTTCGACCAAAAGGCCGATAACGGATTGGTGGCGCTGCCCCGCATTCACGATGCCCTCGAAATTGTACGCAACGATGGGAAAGTGCTTGTTGTAGAAGTGCAACAGCACATTGGCGAAGATACGGTGCGAACCGTGGCAATGGACTCTACTGACGGCCTGCGCCGCGGAATGGCCGTAACATCAACCGGCGGAGCAATCAAAATGCCTATCGGAACGCAAATTAAAGGGCGCCTAATGAATGTAGTGGGCGAAGCGATTGACGGCATGAAACAGCCCGATATGGCGGGCGGGTATTCAATTCACCGCGAAGCCCCAAAATTTGATGAACTGACCACAACGCGCGAAATGCTGCTGACAGGGATCAAGGTGATTGACCTGCTGGAGCCTTATGCTAAAGGAGGAAAAATTGGACTGTTCGGCGGCGCGGGTGTTGGGAAAACTGTAATCATCATGGAGCTGATTCACAATATTGCCAAGCAACACAACGGTTTTTCGGTATTTGCCGGAGTGGGAGAGCGTACCCGCGAGGGAAACGACCTGCTGCGCGAAATGATAGATTCAGGCGTTATCAGATATGGTGAAGAGTTCAAAAAGAGTATGGAAGAAGGATACTGGGACCTCTCGAAAGTTGACCTCGAGGAACTCGAAAAATCACAGGCTACGTTGGTGTTCGGACAGATGAATGAACCCCCCGGAGCGCGTTCCTCAGTGGCGCTGTCGGGACTAACGGTAGCAGAATCGTTTCGCGACGAGGGTACAGGTACTAAGGATATACTCTTCTTTATCGACAACATTTTCCGTTTCACACAAGCCGGTTCCGAAGTTTCAGCTTTGCTCGGGCGTATGCCTTCGGCAGTGGGTTACCAGCCTACCTTAGCCTCCGAAATGGGCACCATGCAAGAGCGGATTACCTCGACAAAAAAAGGTTCAATCACCTCAGTACAAGCTGTTTACGTACCTGCGGACGACCTCACCGACCCTGCCCCCTCAACCACCTTTACACACTTAGATGCTACAACAGTATTAAGCCGTAAAATTACCGAATTAGGTATTTATCCGGCCGTTGACCCCTTGGAGTCCACCTCGCGTATCCTCGACCCCTTTGTGGTTGGGCAGGAACACTACGATACGGCACAACGTGTACTACAAATTTTACAACGGAATAAAGAACTACAAGACATCATTTCCATCCTTGGCATGGAGGAACTCTCGGACGAGGACCGTATGTTAGTTAACCGCGCGCGGCGTGTACAGCGCTTTCTGTCGCAACCCTTCACTGTAGCCGAGCAATTTACAGGCATTGAAGGGGTGATGGTGCCGATAGAAGAAACCATACGCGGATTCAAGATGATTCTCGACGGCGAGGTTGACCACCTACCGGAACAAGCATTTTTGAATGTTGGAACCATTGATGATGCCATTGCAAAAGCAGAAAAAATGACCACCAAAGTATGAAATTAGATATCCTCACTCCCAAAAAGACCTTTTTCAGCGGCGAAGTTGATAGCGTAACGCTACCGGGCACATTAGGTGTATTCACACTGCTCCCGGGCCATGCACCGATGATTTCTTCCTTGCGTTCAGGCGGAGAAATTACCTACGCACAAGAAAGCAAAAGAAATACCATCGTGACAGGAGGCGGATTTGTTGAAGTGTGGAGAAATCGTGTTACCATCTGCATCGACATTATAGAAGAAACAGCGGCTACACAGGAGCCGAAAAAACAACCATAACCCATGAAACAGGAAAAAAAATTAAAAAGGCGGCTGATTGTTTCGCTTTTGACGAGCATCGTAATAGCCGGTATTGTAACAGGCTTGGCGCTTTACTATATTTTCCCTGCCTCCTGGTTCCAGTGGTACCCGCTAATACCAGCCTATTTTGTGCTACTGGGACTTATCACCTCAATAGTCACTAATTATTATCGCAAAGAGGAACCCAGAAAGGCTATAAACTCATTTATGATGATGAAGGGGCTAAAAATCATGCTGACAATAGTGGGCATTCTTCTATATTACTGGTTAGTCAACGAGAATATGACGGAAGCCTTACTCTTAGCCTTTGGATTCTATATGCTCCACCTCTTTGTCGAAACTCTCCTGCTCTATCGCTTTGAAAAAGCGAGTAAACAAAATGTGTAATTTCTATAGATATATTATCTGTATAGTCTTCCTTCTTGCAACAGTCTTTTCTGCACGGGCAGCACAGAGCGAAGAAATTGCCGCCGAAAAGGATTTCGATGCAAAAGAAATTATCTTTTCTCATATCGGAGATGCCTACGAATGGCACATCACTACTTTAGGCAACGCGCACATCACGGTTCCACTTCCGGTAATCGTATACAGCAAGGATAAGGGATGGAATCTTTTTATGTCGTCAAAATTGCGCCATGGAGAATACAAAGGTTTTTACATAGCACAGGAAGGTGAATATGCAGGAAAATTGGTTGAGCGGAGCGCTGCCGGAAAAGAGCTGCGGCCAATAGACTTGTCGCTCACAAAAAATGCAACAGCCCTTATCATTAACAGCAGCATCATGGTTTTTATAGTGATGAGCGTAGTGCGATGGTACAGGAAAAAACCGCTAAGAAGCGTACCTAAAGGCTTTATCGGAGCTATGGAGATGTTTGTAATGGATATCAACGACAACTTAATCAAACCCTGTATCGGAACCAACTACAAACGTTATGCGCCCTTTTTGCTGACAGCTTTCTTTTTTATCTTGATTAATAATCTGATGGGACTGCTTCCTTTCTTTCCGGGTGGAGCTTCAACTACAGGAAATATTGCTGTAACAATGGTGTTGGCACTCTGCACCTTCTTTATTGTAAACCTATCCGGCAATAAAGAATATTGGAAAGAAATTTTTTGGCCTGATGTGCCTATATGGCTAAAAGCATTCCCACTAATGCCTGCAATCGAATTTCTTGGTGTGTTTATAAAGCCATTCGCGCTGATGATTCGTCTCTTTGCCAATATGATGGCGGGCCATGCCATCGTTCTAAGCCTGATATGCCTAATCTTTATGACGGTGGCTATGGGGCCGGCAGTTAACGCAGGCATGACTGTGTTGTCGGTATTGATGAACATCTTTGTATATTGTCTTGAATTATTAGTAGCCTACATACAAGCCTACGTTTTCACCATGCTGTCGGCCATCTTTATCGGCCTTGCGCAAGCCCAAGCCCATCATAAACCAAAACATTCAATCGAAATAAAATAATCATTTAAAATTTTAATCTTATGTTGTTAACCGTTATTTTACAAGCATCGGCGTTAAGCCTTAAAGGTTTGGCCGCCATTGGTGCAGGCCTTGCCGCCATTGGTGCAGGTATCGGTATAGGCAGAATCGGTGGTTCTGCTATGGAAGGTATAGCACGCCAACCGGAGGCATTAAACGATATCCGTATGTCGATGATTATCGCCGCAGCCCTAGTTGAAGGCCCCGCCTTATTTGCCCTCGTGATTTGTTTTATTGCAATGTAAAACCTAAAGAACAGATATTATGTCCTTGCTTATGCCCGATTTAGGGTTGTTGTTCTGGATGCTGCTGTCATTCGGCATTGTTTTCTTCATTGTTGCAAAATGGGGATTTCCTGTCATTACGCAAATGGTAGAAGAACGGAAAAACTATATTGACAAATCACTGCGAGCAGCCGACGAAGTAAACCGCCAATTAGCCGATGTCAAAATCCAAAGTAAAAAGTTGCTTGAAGAAACGCGAACAAAGCAACTCGCTATGCTGCGCGAAACAGCCCTAAGCAGAGAGGATATATTAGCCGACGCGAAAGAAGTGGCGCAGCGTGAAACACAAAAAATAGTCGAGGAAGCTCAAAAACAAATCCGCTTGGAACGTGAGGCCGTTATTACAGAAATTCACAGCCAAGTAGCAATTATGGCCATTGACATTGCCGAAAAAATTCTGCGCAGCGAGCTACAGGAGAAAGAGCGTCAGATGGGCTTAGTGAATAAGATGTTAGACGAAATTCAACGAGCTAAGCGGAATTAATTATTGGAGTATGAATACAGGTATTATATCAATGCGTTACGCCAAAGCGCTCTTCGCTTATACCGAACACTTGGAAGCCTCTGAAGAAGTTTTTCAGGAGATGGAAGCCCTGGCGCGAAGCTTTGCATTGGAGTCTCGCCTGCGCCCAACCCTGCTGAATCCGATTCTCGGAGTGCGTGATAAGAATAAATTAATCAAAAGTGCCATCAGTGAGCGGGTATCTCGCCCAATGTGGCGTTTTATCCGTTTGGTAGTACGTAACCACAGGGAAGATATGCTGCAATCAATGGCGATTAACTATTTAGACTTATATCGTAAAGCGCGCAACATCAACTTGGCAATGGTGGAAACCGTTGTGTCGCTCGCTCCGGAAACCGAAGAGCATATCAAATCATTAGTATGTTCCCGCACTCGCGGAACAGTTGAACTGACTAAACGCATCAATCCCGATCTGATAGGAGGGTTTATTTTCCAAATGAATTTTTTACGAATGGATGCTTCGGTGGCATCGCAGTTGACCGAAATAAAAAAACATTTTACAAATGACTACCGGCAAAAAAAGATAGTATAAGCGCCGGATTGATTTTTAAAAATTATGACTGAACAGATTAAAGCAAGTGAGGTTTCTGAAGTATTACTCAAGCAACTGGAGGGTATCGAAACAAAACTCAAGTTCGAAGAGGTGGGTACGGTATTGCAGGTAAGCGACGGGGTAGCCCGTCTCTATGGCTTGCAAAATGCCGAAGCAAATGAATTGTTAGAATTCGAAAATGGCATAAAGGCCATAGTGATGAACCTTGAAGAGGACAGCGTGGGCGTAATCCTCTTAGGCCCTACCGATGCGGTAAAAGAAGGTGATACTGCAAAACGTACCCGCCACATTGCCTCTATTGAGGTGAGCGAGGGAATGCTTGGGCGTGTGATTGACCCGCTGGGTAATCCGATTGATGGCCTTGGCCGTATCAAGGGACCTCCCACTACGATGCCGCTTGAGCGCAAAGCCCCCGGAGTAATTTTTCGTCAGCCAGTGAACCAACCGCTCCAAACGGGGCTTAAGGCTGTAGATGCCATGATTCCCATCGGGCGTGGACAGCGCGAATTGATTATCGGCGACCGACAAACAGGTAAAACTGCTATTGCCATTGATACCATTTTGAACCAGCGGAACAATTTTGAAAAAGGCGATCCTGTTTATTGCATTTATGTAGCCATCGGGCAGAAAGGTACAACCGTAGCCTCGCTTGTGGAAATGCTGCGCGAGCGCGGCGCCCTTGAATACACAGTAGTGGTAGCTGCAATGGCCTCCGATACGGCCGCCCTGCAATATTTTGCCCCTTTTACCGGCGCTGCCATCGGCGAATATTTTCGGGACACAGGGCGTCATGCCTTAGTGATTTATGACGACCTTTCGAAGCAGGCTGTGGCTTACCGTGAGGTTTCGCTAATCCTGCGCCGTCCCTCAGGCCGTGAAGCATATCCGGGCGATATTTTTTACCTGCACTCACGATTGCTCGAACGCGCTGCTAAAATTATCGGGCAAGAAGAAGTAGCGCAAGAAATGAACGACCTGCCCGAAAGCCTCAAGAGTAAGGTTAAGGGTGGAGGATCGCTCACGGCGCTTCCAATCATAGAAACACAGGCGGGTGACGTTTCTGCTTACATTCCCACAAACGTAATTTCCATCACCGATGGGCAAATCTTCTTAGACTCCGAACTTTTCAATCAGGGAGTTCGTCCGGCAATTAATGTAGGTATATCGGTGTCGCGTGTAGGAGGTAATGCGCAAATCAAGCCGATGAAAAAGGTAGCCGGTATGCTCAAGATTGACCAGGCGCAGTACCGCGAACTTGAAGCATTTGCCAAATTCGGAGGCGATATGGACGCTGTAACCGCTGCAACAATTGACCGAGGACGTAAAAACACGCGACTACTCATACAACCACAATATACTCCGATGCCCGTAGCACACCAAATCGCAATCTTGTACTGCGGCACACATGGACTGTTAAAAGATATTTCGCTCCATCAAGTAGATGAATTTGAAACTCAATTTCTAACTGCATTTATGCCAACCGAAGAGTGCAAGCAACTCGAAAAAGGCATACTTGATGATGAGATATGTAAAAAAATGGAACAGATTGCCAATAGATTAACCGGAGCACTACAAACAATGAATAATGATTAATATCATAGTACAGAACAACTAAACGATTAAACAATTAAACATAAATAATGGCTTCGCTTAAGGAGATAAAAGGACGTGTCTCGTCAATCAGAAATATCCGGAAGATTACTTCCGCGATGCGGATGGTTGCTTCTGCAAAGCTGCACCGTGCGCAGAACGCCGTTGACAATATGCTGCCATACGAACATCGACTGCGGGATATGCTCTCCTTGCTTCTCTATTCGGAGGGAGATATTGTTTCTCCTTACACACAGCCAAAAGGAGAAATCAAACGGATAGCCATTGTTGCTTTTTCCTCCAATTCGTCGCTCTGCGGCGCTTTTAACGTGAATATATTGAAGAAGTTGAATGCTAAAATTAGGGAAAAATACCGCAAGTTTGATAGACACAATATATTGATTTTTCCGGTTGGGCGCCGGATTCATGATGCGGTACTCCGTGAGGGGTACAGACCACAAGGGGACTTCCGAACGATGGCCGCAAAGCCCAACTATACAGATGCTGCGGCCTTAGCCCAACGCTTGATGGAACTTTATTGCACAGATCAGGTTGACCGTATAGTACTTGTATATAATCATTTTAAAAACATAGCTATACAGACTCCAACTATAGAAATATATCTTCCCTTTTCACCTCAGGTATCTGAACTGAAGAAAGGCGCCGGCAAATGGAATACACCTCCTGATTTCATTCTTGAGCCATCGCGTGATGAATTAGTTGCTTCTCTTTTTCCCAAGGTGTTAGAGTTAAAAATATTTGCAACCTTGCTAGATTCGGCGGCTGCAGAACATGCTGCCCGCACCATTGCCATGCAATTGGCAACCGAGAATGCCGAAAAATTGCTCGACGAACTGACACTGCTCTACAACAAGAGCCGCCAGCAAGCCATCACCAACGAACTGTTGGATATTATCAGTGGTACTGCACGGTAAGCTCATTTAAGGATTTAAAATTCAAGAATTCAATCATGGTATATAGACAAAAAAAAGACTGTTCAGTAAGAGCAGTCTTTTTTTGTCTATGGATAGTCTTGAGTTTATAGCAAATACTATCTTTTCAAAGTTTCAATTTCTTTACCAACTTGTAATACCTGTTGCTTTCTATTCGACTTCTTAGTTTTTTTGGTAGTTGAAGAAGATTTTTTTGCTCCATCTTTTGTGTAAGTTACGCCAACTCCGAAATCCAAAAAATAATTAAGGTCATCAATAGTTACCATAGAAGCAATTGCATGTTTCAACACAGTAGGTGTTCCTCCAACATCATATGTGTCTTCTTCTTCTAATTTCAAAGTATTGCCATCTAGTTCCATTTCTAAGTATACTTCTCCGGTAAAAACATACTTTTTATCTTGAATTGGATCCCACCCAGCCATAACTTGACGTACAACACCATATTCGGGGTGAACTCCTATACTTGATTCATTCTGTACATAATAGCCATCTGTATCTTCTCTCAAGACATAAAGTAAATCATCTCCCCAATCCAAAAAATTTGTTAAATGGAAGATTCCTTCGCCAGCTTGCACAATTACTTCATCCCATTCTACTTCCTCCTCATCAAATGCAGCATATGCCCATCCAGACCATGCTCCTTCTATTGATTCGTCACCACAACTTGTAATAGTTACCACATGGTCAGGGCTGGGTGTTCCGGTACCGCTGGCATTAACACCTGCTACAGTGTAAGTACCGCTTTGCGTTACTGTATAGGTAATTAACGTAGCGCCGGTAATTACAGTTTCATTTTTGTACCATTGATAAGAAAC
>JAIRUB010000036.1 GCA_031254635.1 Prevotellaceae bacterium
CTGCCAACCTTCGCACGATAAGGTATTGCGCATAATTTGTATCCTGATATTCATCTACCAAAATATAATGAAAAAACTTGCAATATTTGTCCAATACATCGGGAAAATCGCGAAACAGGATATTGGTAAATAACAATAAATCATCAAAATCCATAGCGCCTGAGAAGCGGCATTTCTTCGTATATAACTGATAAATTTCACCAATCCGCGGCCGGCGGGCAGCCTGATCGTCGGCCTGTACCTGTGCATTCGTTTGATAAGCTGTAGCTGTTACCAAATTATTTTTAGCCATAGAAATACGCGCTAACACTACGCTTGGCTTGTACAGTTTATCGTCGAGTTCTAATTCTTTAATACAACTTTTTATAACACTCTTGCTGTCGGTAGTGTCGTAAATGGTAAAATTCGGTGGAAAGCCAAGCCGTTCGGCTTCTATATGTAAGATGCGTGAAAAAATAGCGTGGAAAGTACCCATCCACAAGCGTTGCGCCTTTTCCCTACCTACCAATTGGCCGATACGTTCTTTCATCTCATTGGCTGCCTTGTTGGTAAAGGTTAGCGCCAAAACATTGTACGGCGCCACGCCTTGCTGTAAAAGGTAAGCAACGCGGTAAGTAAGTACGCGGGTTTTTCCCGATCCGGCTCCGGCTATAATTAACGATGGCCCCCGGTAGTTAACAACGGCTTCACGCTGAGTGGGGCTTAAAGAAGCTAAAATGGATTCCATCAATAAAACACCTTCATTTAAAACAGTAAATTTTCCGCAAGTTAGCAAATTTGTCTGAAATTTTATGTATCTTGCATTTTTTTCTATTGAGTTGTTTGTGTATCAGGATTTAAAATTTCACAGCTATGTTAACACTATTCGACCATCAGCAATTGCAACAGTTGGGCATTACTGTTGAACAAGTAGAGCAACAACTTAACTATTTCCGGCAAGGCTTTCCTTTCCTGCCCATTACTGCGCCTGCCACTCCGGATAATGGAATTATTCAATTCAGCCAAGAAGAGCAAGCGCTTCTGTTGCGTCGTTTCGATCAATGGGGCGGCAGTCGGCTGAAGTTTGTTCCAGCCTCAGGCGCTGCCACACGTATGTTTAAAGCACTTTTTGAGTATCTTGAAGCCGGTAAAAAAGGAAAGGAAGTTGATGAGTTTTTTGCAGGACTGAAAGATTTTGCTTTTTATGAAGATTTAACAAAAATAGTAGGTGAAAACACGCCTAAGGGAGTGTCGGAGTGGGTGAAAGCTTTATTGGATACCGATGGGCTGAACTACGGAAATTTACCTAAGGGGCTATTGAAATTCCACTATTATGTTGATGGCGCGCGCACGGCCTTTGAGGAACACCTTGTGGAAGCAGCGCTTTACGCCAAAGACAACTGTGGTATTGCACGTCTGCATTTCACTGTATCGCCCGAACATCGCAAAGGGTTTGAAGCATTACTTAATGAAGTACAACAGCGCTACGAACAACGCTATGACGTGAAATATGAAGTTTCATTCTCGGAACAAAAAAAATCGACCGACACCATTGCTGTTGATTTACAGAACGAACCTTTCCGCAATGCCGACGGCACCTTACTTTTCCGCCCGGGAGGGCACGGTGCCCTGCTCGAAAACCTCGACGAGATGCAAGAAGACATTGTGTTTATCAAGAATATCGACAACATTACGCCCGACAAACTGCGCAACGACACTATACATTGGAAGAAAGTGCTGGCCGGCTATCTCCTGCAACTGCGCGAACAAATTACCAAGTATATCCGGGAATTGGAAGAAGGTTGCTGTGATATTAAATTAAAAAAAATCGCTCAATTTCTTGAAAAACAATTTTGTATTACGCTTCCTGTGATTAAAGGAGAAGAATATGCCCACGCCTTGTATGCCAAACTCAACCGCCCGATACGTGTGTGCGGCATGGTGAAGAACGAGGGCGAGCCCGGCGGCGGCCCCTTCATAGCGCGCAGTGCCGACGGTTCTCTTTCGCTTCAGATTGCAGAAAGCGTACAAATAGACCAAAAAGACCCTGAAGCACAAGGGCATTTTAAGGCAGCCACCCACTTCAATCCGGTAGATTTGGTATGCTCGTTCCGCGATTACCACGGAGGCCGTTATTCATTGCCCAATTTCTGCGACCCTGCCACCGGCTTCATCTCACAGAAGAGTAAGGATGGCCTTGAACTTAAAGCACTTGAACTGCCTGGCTTGTGGAATGGCGCTATGAGCAACTGGAATACCGTATTTGTGGAAGTGCCGCTAATCACCTTCAACCCCGTAAAAACCATCAACGACTTGTTGCGCAAGGAACACCAAACGAATTAAGGGTGCAGGGTTCTCGGTACGGTGTGATTTAAGAACTTAAAAATTCAAATAATTACCTTTAACTACTCTAACTACCCTTAACCACTTTTTACCATTCATGCTTTTCGTACAAATACCCTCCCTAATTTCCTAACCCTCAATTATTCATTATTTATTTATCATTGTTCATTGTTTTTTCGTATCTTTGCACTATGAATCGGTATGCCGTCTTATCGCTCTTCGGATAACTGAAGGGAGGAAAGTCCGGACAATACAGAGTACTGCTCTGTGGAAAGCACAGATAGGCGTAAGTTTATGGTTGGCGTAACAGAAAATAACCGTCCGCCCGTCCGCGGATAAGGGTGAAAAGGTGGGGTAAGAGCCTACCGGCGTCGGTAGCGATACCGGCGGCCGTACGCACCGGCAGATTGCAAGGCCATGTAAACCGGCGTTTGAGGGTTGCTCGCCCGATGCCGGAGGGTAGGCTGCATAGATAAATGATAAGACCAGACAGAATCCGGCTTACAGGCATACCGATTTTTTTATAATTGCTTATTTGCTTATTTGTCGTAAAACGAAGTAAGAGTTGAAAGTTTATAAAGTTATTGATTTTTTAAATTTTTAAATGGTTTTCACCCTTTACCTTTTACCTTGTTACCCTTCACCTTCCTGCGAACCCACCACCCTCCGCCTCCGGCCACCAAGACTATGCAAAGCAGAATAGTGATTCGTTTTAACATTGTTTTTCCTGCATTTACTGAGGCTAATTGTTGCTTCGCGGGAACATGGCCGTCAGAGGTGCGTACCACCGGATTCAGATAATAAGTAAAACCATTCTCCTCATCCCTCAATTCCACTCTCACATAAGTATTTTCCGGTTGAATGGGATAAAGGGCACAATCGGTTTGATGTGCCGAGGCTAACAGTTGTCCGCCATCGCCAATAAATGTAATTGATGACACAGTTTGCTGCCATTTTACTATTAAAGAATTATGGCGAACGCTAATGCTTTCAGGAAAAGACACCTTGTCTGCTACAGTTTGTTTTTCTGCTAATGTAGCCTCCGGCATTCGCGGAAAACTTACGGCAAAAGCCGCTCCATGCGACAGATTAAACAATATATCCTCACGGTTAGTGGTTGGAGTATTAACAAAAAGAACTTCGCGCTGCACCCATTTTAAGTCGTTTACTCCATGCGAGTCGTCGTTGGCCGTAATCCAAACAGCATGCCCATGCGATAAAGCCGAATCCCAATATTTGACAGAGTACCTGACGCCGTTTAAAACTTCCATCAAATCATAATTGCATAAATATTTAAAATCTTCGGGTGTATAGCCATAGCGCAAGTCGGGATGATTAATTGCCAATACCTCACAACGCGGTTTTAATAAATCAAGCGTATATTGTTTTTGGCTCAGGCTATTTTGAACAAAAACATAATCGCGCCACAGCACAGGGCCGTGGGTTCCCATAGGCATTTGGTGCGTTTTTCCATAGCCATAGCCATGTTCATAACAAGGGATGTAGGAGGGCAAATGCATCCCTCCGGTATCCACCGTCATATAGTTAGACACCGAAATAACCTCATAATTTAACGCATGGTAAACCTCTAACAACTCTTCGCGACTATTGTCGCCATGGGTAAGCCCCATCCAGCTCTCGGTATGCGTATGAAATAGCGATTTACGCCAGTCGGTGCGCACCACATTGGTATATGGATTATAGAAGCAATCCCCTGAAAAGGGTTGCGGTTCATGAAAGGAATAAATCGGATAACTGGCATAAAACCAAGCCTGCGTAACCACAAGAAAGGTAAGAGGTAATGCAATAATTACGAGAAGAGAATACAATATTATCCTGAAAATTTTCTTCATAGTGTACAATACAGATAGATACAAAGATACAAAATATTTGCAAATAAAGGATATTGTCGTATATTTGTCAATATGAATCTCTATCTCAATTCCTTTCTTACTTTCTTCAAGGTTGGAGCCTTCACCTTGGGCGGAGGCTATGCTATGATTCCTTTGATAGAAAGAGAGGTAGTCGATAAAAAACAATGGCTTGACAGAACTTCTTTTCTTGATTTGATAGCCGTAGCCCAATCGGTTCCCGGAATATTCGCCGTGAATATGGCCATCTTTGTAGGCTACAGGCTGAAAGGGGTAAAAGGCAGTATAGTTACGGCTTTGGGCACTATTTTACCCTCGTTTATTACCATTTTGGCTATTGCTATCTTTCTCTACGGATTTAAAGATAATGAAGTGGTAATGAACGTTTTTAAAGGAATACGGCCGGCAGTGGTTGCCCTCATTGCTGTACCGGTGCTTACTACTGCCAAAACCGCCGGTATAACTTATAAAACGATGGTTATTCCGGTAGTAACAGCATTGTTTATCTGGCTATTAAATGTATCGCCGGTGTATATTGTCATAGTCGCCATCATAGCAGGCGTTGGTTATCAACTTTACAAGCAAAAACGATGATTTACCTTCAACTGTTCATAACTTTTTTCAAAATCGGGCTTTTCGGCTTCGGCGGCGGCTATGCCATGCTCTCGCTTATACAGCACGAAATTGTAGAGGTGAACGGCTGGCTCACCACCTCCGAATTTACTGATATAGTAGCTATTTCACAAATGACGCCGGGGCCTATAGGCATTAACGCCGCAACCTTTGTAGGCTACACCGCCTCGGGCAGCGTGTGGGGCGCAACAATAGCCACCATTGCTGTTTGCCTGCCCTCGTTCATCATTATGCTCCTGATTTGCAAAGTGCTCAGCCTTTTCCGTGCTAATCCTTACTTCAACGCTATATTCAAGGTTTTACGATTTGTAGTCGTAGGATTAATTGCCTCAGCCGCACTTATTTTAGTTACCCCTGAGAGTTTTTTGGATTATAAGAGTGTGATTATTTTTGTTGTAGTCTTTTTTGCCACTTGGAAATTCAAACTGCATCCTATTCTTACGCTCATAATCGCAGGAACTTTCGGCGCTTTGTTTCTATGACGTGAAGCGTAAGACGTAAAATATAAAGTGAATTTTTGGTGAAAGGTGAAAGGGTAATCGCATATCGCACAGTCGTATATCCAGATACTTGATACCCTGACAACTTCTAACTACTTATTATTCACTGTTCATTAATCATTATCGTATTATCCCCATCTTCCGTCATTCCAATGCGCAACGTCTCGCCAATCTTGATTTTTTGCTGCAGCACAGTTTCGGCAATGGGATCTTCAAAATAGCGCTGTATGGCCCTCTTTAACGGACGTGCGCCGAATTGCGGGTCGTAGCCCTGTTCCGCTACAAATTTCTTAGCCTCGGCGCTAATCTCTACCTCGTAACCTGCACGCTTGATGCGGTCATACAACTCGTTTAATTCAATATCTATAATCTTGTAAATGTCGTCCTGCCTGAGGGGGTTGAACAATATCTGCTCATCAACACGATTTAGAAATTCGGGCGTAACGGTTTTGCGCAGCGCTTTTTCGATGATGCTGCGTGTGTTTTCAACCATATTGCGCTTGGTGGCATTGGCGAAACCCACTCCTTGACCGAAGTCTTTCAACTCACGACTGCCGATGTTCGAGGTCATAATCAATACAGTATTGCGGAAGTCAATTTTCCTGCCGTTGCTGTCGTTCAGCATTCCCTCGTCTAATACTTGCAGTAAGAGATTGAAGATATCGGGGTGCGCCTTTTCTATCTCGTCTAATAGCACTACAGCGTAGGGCTTGCGGCGCACACGCTCGGTCAGTTGTCCGCCCTCCTCGTAGCCCACGTAGCCCGGAGG
>JAIRUB010000177.1 GCA_031254635.1 Prevotellaceae bacterium
AAACATCAATTAACGCATGATTTAAAACCTTAGTGTCTATTCAGGTGGTAGGATGAAAATAATAATATAAATGCAAGGATCTTGCGTCATCTCGCCCACCCCTTCAAAATTAATTAATCTGGTAGACATTGCGCCCACCCCAGCGAGATGACGCAAGACCGTATCGAAACACGAAAAGAGCCGCAGGAGATGCGGTTTTTTTCATTTTTGTAAAAAAAAGCATAGTCAAAACGTAGAAAATAATTGCAAGAAAAATCATATTTTTTTAGTGATAAAACTAACGTGGAAAAACTTATCCACAGTTTCAACAATAAACACCGGAAAAAGTTTAATAAAACAAAATTGTTATGAAAAACTGTAAATCATATCCACAATCCGGCTTTAAGATGTCAGTAACTGTCCCGTCAAAATAGACAATAACACGTGCCCATAAAATTAGCTTTTCCCTTTACATTTAGGTATAATGCAGCAGGCTGCATGACAAGACAATTATGATATGGGGGATAAGAGCGGTGATAATAAACACAACTCCAATACAGATGGAATGGTTTATTAATTTAGAGGGAGATAAGACCAAACTTAACTGGTATTTAATGGAACTTGCGATGGATTATTATACCATTGCCATGAAAAAGCCTGAGTTGGAGGATTATCGCTCACAGTACGATGGCCTGCACATTGCCCGATACTGCACATATTATGCCAGGCGCATGAAGAAGAGCTTTCTAAGTTGTCTCCGGGGACGGACAAAGAGGATAATCTTTTATGAAGAATTTATCACCGACTTCTATCCCCATCATAATGGCGGACTTAATGATATGCTCAACAGGTTAGCTATTGAAGCATTTGAGGAAATGCAATTAAATTGTGAAGGTTGCCCGCATATATGTTTACGGGATTACAGGGGCTATATGCCGATGTTTGACAAAAACAAGGATTAAGGTTAATTTTATGAAGCCATTAACACGTATACAGCAACTGGAAAAACAGAATAAAGACCTCCGTGTACGTATAGATAACAGGCAGGGTAAAGCGGAGATTGCGTTAAACGTTGTCAAAGATGAGAACACTTCGTTGAAATTACAGCTATCCACAAAAGGCAAGGCCATAGTAATGCTACAGGCCGGAATGAATGTAGTAACAGAAGAAAACGAAAAGCTGAAAAAAGAGAATGGGGAATTAAAGGACGCATTAGATAAAGCAAATGACAGGGTGGCAAAATTGGAGGCTATGCTTAAAAAAGACAGTACAAATTCCAGTAAGCCGCCATCTACCGATTCTGAGTTTACTAAAGCAAAAGCGGACAGCAATAAAGAAAAAAGTGGTAAGGCAGTTGGCGGCCAACCCGGGCATAAAGGCCATTATTTATTGCCTTCGCCAGAGCCGGATAATATAGTTGATAAGAAACCGCCAAGCGTATGTTCCCGCTGTGGTGGAGATGTGATTTTCAGCGATAAATATGAAGCCCGTCAAAACAAGGATTTTGAAGTCATTGTCACCATCCGCGAAGAACGGGTTTATCATGGGCGATGTGTTAATTGCAAAAAGAAATATAAGGGGGAGTTTTCAGAGGGTTTTAACAGTCATGCCGGATATGGAGCAAATGTGAAGGCAGCTACGGCAATGTTAAATACAGACGCAAATGTGCCGGTCCATAAAACAGCATTATTTATATCATGCTTAACTGAAGGGAAAATCAACATGTCCGATGGTACAGTAGTTAATATTACCGCGGAGCTTGCCGCGAAATTTATGTCTGCCGTACAGGAAATTGTAATTTTATTAGCATCATGCGGAGTGTTAAATGTAGACGAAACCGGAGTTCGCGTTAATGGAAAACTGACCTGGATGCAAATTATATCAAATGAAAATTATTCTTTGTATGCGAGAAGCCTGAAGCGGGGTACGCTAAATGATGAGATGGAAAGCTTGATTATGCTGTTTACGGGAGTATTAGTACATGACCATCTTAGTTCCTATTACGGATACACTCATCTGAGCCATGCAGAGTGCAATGTCCATATACTGCGATACTTAAAAGCAGTTACAGAAATCATGCATCATCCATGGGCGAAAGATTTGGCAGGCTTGCTTGTGAATGCGAATAACCAAAAAAAAGAATTACTTAAAAACGATATTACAAAAATGAAAGACGAAGATTTAGAAGAAATACGCGAGAGATTTACCACTATTCTCGATCAGGGTCAAAAGGAATATGACGCCGCGATAGAAGGTAAGACAAATATCACTTATTATGAAGAAGAATGCCGACTCCTTAATAGGTTGAGAAAATACATAGATGAACATTTGCGTTTTTTGTGTGATTTTGCGGTTCCGTTTTCTAATAATGTGGCGGAGCACGGCGCAAGACATATTAAGGGTAAAAAGAAAACAAGTGGTGGCTTTAGATCAGATAGTGGTGTTGACAATTATGCTGTGATAGCCAGTGTTGTTGCTACATTACGTAAACAGCGGAAGCATGTTTACACAGCTATGCGGAATGCATTTAAGGGAAAGCCGCCAAAGATATATGAACCGGTGATAATTGAACCCGGTTAATAATTTAGCTGCATAAACCGGAAAACATATATTGATAACAAACATCCATAAATTATATGGTATCTTTGTGTATCGTTTTTTAGAACTTTATTAGTTAGGCAATGTGATTTGCTGACATCACGTCATCTCGCTGGGGTGGGCGCAATGTCTACCAGATTAATAAATTTTGAAGGGGTGGGCGAGATGACGTGATAATTTTATGATTGCTATTAGATTTTGTGTCTATACCACCTGAACAGAACTATTTTTAGTTAGTTTAGATACTCTGGCTCACTTATTACTTAATCA
>JAIRUB010000178.1 GCA_031254635.1 Prevotellaceae bacterium
CTTTTTTTCTCATACCATTCAAAACATTACCTCTGATATGGTGAAATCAATAGGCAGCTACAGCTACCTTTCTTTAAATTCTTTCTGGGCTGATTAAAATGTCATTTTTGTATTACAACATCATCGGGAATTTTGGGAACAACCATCGAATCTGTATAAAGTTCATTATAAACTAAAAGCAGTTTATCGGGATTTTCAATAACATACTTTAAGTTCTCATGTCCGCCACTTTCAAATATCAAGTTATAGATATTGTAACTCAAATAGTATGTAAAGTTAGGCCGACGTTCATATTCTATTGAATCAATATTACCCGGATAATATTTTTTCAATCGAACAATGGTATTTTCACACGTAAATTTTTTGTTTATAAGTATTTGATTTTTAATATATAGTTTTATTTATTGATACATAATGGTCAAAGAAAAGAGAGCATCTATCGTATTGATACATGCAGGTTATTGTTTTTTTTAAAAGAGAACAGCCAAAAGAGTTAAAATTTCATACACGTAGTCAGAGCTACAATCGTTGGTGCTTAGCTGTTGAGGTCAGTTTCATAATCGGCTTATTGCTATTTGTAAGAAGCGTGCGCCAGTAAAAATCGACCTTATATTGTTTGGGCTATCCTGTCTGTTTGTTTGAAAGCAAGACTTCATATCCCAGTTTTTCTAACTCTTTTCTGAGATATGATTTGCGTTTGACTTCTACACGAAAGTTGACATAATCGGCACCAAGTTCACGATACACTGTTGAAGTGCTCAGTATGTAGTAGACAGATTTCAGGATCGAATGTCCTACGGCGATCAAGGCTCTCTTTTTGCCTCGTATTGCTGCCAACCGCTGATACTTTGCACTGTAAAATGTGTTTTTCGTTCTTGTTGCCACCCAAGCCGCCTCGGTGATAGCGGCTTTTGCCGATTTGTTCCCATGTTCCAATAACTAATCTCTCATTTCTTTCAAAGAACTTGTGAAAGTGTCAAACTCGCGTGTGGCTTTCTTGATGCCATCGCCATCTATCGTCGCTACTACAACTTTTTGATGGACATCAATACCGCATCCTTTCGATACGACTCGGGGAAATGTAATCTGTTCCATAATATCACTTTTTGTGGGTTTGACCACAAGGATAGTGTGCGTTGGCCTAATTTACATGCTCGTTGGTGTCTTATGGCATCATGAGGGGTTCATAATGTCTTTATGCTTAACTTAAAAAATTTTTCGCAAGGTCAATATACTTTTTTGTAAACCCAGTAACTACTTCGGTAAACTATTTTTGAGTTGTACATAACGAGCGGCAAAGTCGTCGCCTTTTTTGCTGCCGTAAGCAGTCCATGCTTCCTGTATTTTCTGAATGCGGTCGGGCGAAGAGGGGTGGGTACTAAGCCAGGTAATGGCGCTGCCGCCGGCTTGCCCATTGGCTACCATCTTTTGGAAAAAGCCTGCCACACCTAATGGATTGTAATCGGTGGCCGACAAATATTTCACAGCATTGTTATCGGCTTCATACTCGTCGCTGCGGCTGAAGGCTAAACTTCCTGCTCCTCCGGCCAATTGAGCAGCTAATTGTACGTATTGATTCGGGTTTTGTCCCAATAACATATCGGTAAGCGCCGACAAACCATATTGTTTGGTCAATTGGCGAGTAGAGTGACGATTGGCAATATGCGCTATTTCGTGGGCAATGACACCGGCTAATTGGGCTTCATTATCTAAGAAATTAATCAGCCCCTTATAAACATAAACTTTTCCACCGGGGCAGGCAAAAGCGTTTAACACATCGGCGTCAACAATACGAATGGTCCATTCAAATTCTTTGGCATAATTTACCTGTCCGCTATTCAATAGGGTTAACATAATACGATTTAAATGCGAATAGGCCACAGCATGTTTGGCGGGATCTAATATCGGATAATCTTGGGGCGCTTCTTGAATTTGCGCATACATTTGATTCCCGAAGTTTTTTTCATCTTCAATACTAAAAATATTCATTTGGTTCAATGTGCCGCAAGCAGCAAAAAGAACAACTGTCAATAGGAGATAATAAAAATTTTTCATAATTTATGATTGTTATAATTTTGTTTATTTGTTTAACTGTTTAAATACCCTGTACCCTTTTTCTACCTTGTACCCTAGTTATTATTCATTGTTAATTTTTCTACAATAAAGCTATAATCTTTTCCGTGGCGCCTTGTTTTTCGCGTACATAATCGGCGCTGTGTTGTCCCGCCTCTTGCCGTTTTTCGGAATGAAGCGCCCACTCCTGCAAGCAGGTTATCAGTTCGGCTGTATTCTTTACGCTTTTTCCACCACCGTTACCAACCAAATCAACCGCTTCGGCATATTTCTGATATATAGTCCCGAATAACACAGGCAAACCGTAAGCAGCAGGCTCTAAGGTGTTGTGTACGCCGTTATCGGCATCGAAACCGCCGCCTACGTAAGCGATTTGTCCGTAACTATAAGTTGAAAGCAGCAGACCTATGGTGTCAAGGATAAGAATGCGGGATGAAGGGTGAAGGGTAAATGGTGAAGGGTGAAGGGTGGTATAACGCTGAGGATGGAATTTTTCGAATAAGCGCTCTATGGAGACAATATGTTCCTCGTGCACTTCGTGGGGGGCAATGACTATCCGAACATTGTCGGGCAAGGCTTCCATGGCTTCGGCCAAGCGTTCCTCGTCTGAGACCCATGAACTGCCGGCAATAATGGTGATTGCATCTTGGGTAAACGCTTTTAATATTGGCAAGTCGGCCGGTTGCCGTGTGTGGTCACATACACGGTCGAATCGCGTATCACCCACAATTTCCACTTTTTCTACATAAATCTTTTTAAGCAGATTAGCTGAAATTTCGTCCTGAACAAACAAATAGCGGTAAACTTTTAACATCTTGCGAAAAAATCCACCGTACCATCTGAAAAAGATTTGCGATGGCCGAAAAATAGCCGATACAATATAGGTGGGAATCGCTTGTTTTTTTAGAAAATAAAGATAATTTGGCCAAAATTCGTATTTGATAAACACTGCCTTGCAAGGGCGAACAATATTTAGAAATTTCCGTACATTGCGAGGAGTATCTATAGGTAAATAACAGATATGGTCGGCGCCCTCATAATTTTTGCGCACCTCGTAGCCCGAGGGCGAAAAAAAACTGAGCAGAATTTTATGTTGAGGGTATTTTTGACGGTAAGCCTCCATTACGGGACGACCTTGTTCAAATTCGCCCAAGGAAGCGCAATGAAACCAGGCAATAGATGCACCGACAGGAATAGCTTCCCGCAAACGTTTAAACTGTTGCTTACGACCACGCACAAACAAACAGGCCTTATGATTAAATAAAGCCACTATTCGCACCCCTCCTGCAAACAGCCAAATAATAATATTATAAAAAATCCGCAAAATCGAAAATTTTTGCAAAAATACGTATTTTTTCCAAAATAGAAGTGAAGGATGCAGGATAAAAGTAGTTAAGAGAGTGAAGCGTTAGACGTAAAGTGATTGACGGATTTACAATTTACAGATTTGCCTATTTGATGAAAATTAATAAAGATTAGGCATACCTTGTTTTTACCTTAATGTATAAAAACACCAGTCCACAAAGGCCGGCTATTATCTCTGTGTTTTGGATCCTTAAATCCGTAAATTCTTTCACTTATTTTTTGTACATTTGCAAAAAATAAACAATGTCTGAGCGCCTGACATATCTTTCAGAATTGGTGGCTGCCTTGCCACATTTGCCCGGGGTGTATCGTTTTTTGAATGCTGAGGAAACGGTGATTTACGTGGGTAAAGCTAAAAATTTGCGTAAGCGTGTGACACAATATTTTGGTTCGCGCAGTAATGACAATGGTAAATTGCGGGTGTTGATGAGCAAGATTGCCGACATCAAACACACGGTAGTACCCACAGAGGCTGATGCCTTGTTGTTGGAAAACAATCTGATTAAAGAGCTACAACCCCGCTATAATGTGATGCTGAAAGATGATAAAACCTTTCCGTGGATTTGTATTAAAAATGAAACTTTCCCTCGTATTGTTTCTACCCGCCGCGTAGTGAAAGATGACTCTAAATATTTTGGCCCTTACGCCTCAGTACCGATGATGCGCCTGCTGCTCGGCCTTATTCGTCAGCTGTATCCCCTGCGCACCTGCAATCTCAACCTAAACCCCAAACTTATTGCCAAAGGGAAATATAAGCTCTGCCTCGAATACCATATCGGCCGTTGCAAGGGGCCTTGCGTAGGGAAACAAGACGAGGCCGACTACAACATCAACATTGAGGCTATTGTGGCAATTATCAAAGGACAATTGAACGAGGTGTCCGAATTGTTGCGCAATAATATGCAGCAAGCAGCCACTGAACATCGCTTTGAAGAAGCGCAGAAGTTCAAAGAACAATTAGAAAAATTGAAACACTATCAATCGAAATCGATAGTTGTACCCTCCGGTATTAGTAATGTAGATGTGTTTACTGTAATTCCCGATGGTAACGAGGCCTTTTGCAACTTTTTGAGGGTAGTACAAGGCGCTGTGGTACAACTGCATACTGTAGAATTGCGTTTGGGGATTGAAGAGGAAAAAGAAGCGCTGCTCAATTATTTTATTGCGGAGATGCACGAACGGCTTGGCGGTCTATCTAAAGAACTGATAGTTCCATTTTTACCCGAATATGAATTGCCTAATCTGCACTATATCATACCGCAACGGGGTGATAAAATGAAATTGCTGGAACTGGGCGAGCGTAATTGCCGACTGTATAAATTAGAGCGGCTCAAACAATTGGAAAAAACAAATTCCAAACACCATTCCGAACGAATACTAAATACCCTTAAAAAAGATTTAAACCTGCAAGATTTACCGGTACATATTGAATGCTTCGACAACTCAAACTTGCAGGGAACCAATGCGGTATCGGCTTGTGTGGTGTTTAAAGATGCTAAGCCGAGTAAAAAGGATTATCGTCATTTTAATGTCAAAACGGTGAAGGGCATCAACGATTATGCCACCATGATTGAAGTGATTACGCGACGTTACACACGAATTTTGGCCGAAGGGGGATCCTTACCGCAACTTATTGTAGTTGATGGCGGAAAAGCGCAATTAAATGCCGCCCTGGAGGTCTTGCAAAACTTGGGAATAGCGGGGCAAGTCGCCTTGGTAGCCTTAGCCGAGCGAATGGAAGAAATTTACCTCCCCGGCGACCCTGTACCTCTGTTTTTGGATAAAAACTCCGAGTCCCTGCGCTTGCTCATGCAACTGCGCGATGAGGCGCATCGCTTCAGCATTACCCACCACCGCAACAAACGCTCCGCCGCCCTTATTCCTAAAGAAGGTAAAAGGTGGAAAGGATAAAAGGATAGTTAAGTTAAAGGTTGTTAGAAGTAGCTAAGGATAGAAAGCTACGAGTCACAAGTCGCACATCTCGTATCCTGATACTTGATACCAAAAACTATTCCGTAATTTTTAATTAATAATTCGTAATTGTTTTGTACCTTTGCCGCCTCAAAAAATTAAAAACATGATTTATTCGTTGATAGCCATTATCTTTTTTGCCGGAATTGTGTGTATTGCTTTGGAAGAAAAAATCAAGGTAAACAAAGCTGCTGTGGCCCTGATGATGGCTGTGTTGATGTGGAGTTTATTATTATTTGATGCTGTAAATATTTTTTCTACACATCCTCACGATTGGGCTGATTTATTGGTCTCAAAATGTGCCGATTCTCTTAAACTTTCATTTTCCGAACAATGTTACCTGTATATTGACAGCACTATAGTAGAACATCTTGGCGATGTATCGGAAACCTTATTTTTTGTGATGGCGTCTATGGTAATTATTGATATTGTGGATGTACACGGCGGTTTCGGAATGATTATTCCCATGATTAAAACACGCAACCGGAGGAAATTCCTTTGGGTGATTGCTTTTATTACTTTCTTTCTGTCGGCCTTGCTGGGAAATTTGGCTACGGTAATTATTGTAATTTCTATATTGCGAAAAATAGTAAATGAACGAGCCGATCGGTTGATTTATGCCTGTATGGTTATTCTGGCGGCCAATGCTGGCGGCGCTTGGTCGCCCATAGGCGATGTAGCTATGCTCTTGCTTTGGACAGGAGGTAATATTTCAGCCATGCATCAGGTGACGCATGTTTTCTTTCCGAGTTTGTTGATGATGTTAGTACCGCTAATCTTTACCACCTTTATGTTTCCCAAAAACACCCTTATTGCCGACGAGGGGCCTCAGCCTGCAACCCACAGGCTAAGGCTAAGCCGGCGCATACGTGTTTCGCTTTTGCTGATTGCGCTGATATCTTTTGCAATGGTGCCGGTATTTAAATCGTTGTTTGAAATTCCGCCTTTTATGGTCGCCTTGTTCGGCTTGGTACTTTTATGGTTTTATACCGATTTGCTTTATCGGGGGAAACGCGGTGTAATTATTGAAAACCTAAGAGTTGACAGCACTTTTTCGCGTATTGATATGTCAACCATCCTCTTTTTCTTGGGAATTTTAATGTCGGTGGCAGCCTTGCAAACTGTTGGGCATTTGACCGACTTGTCAGCTTTCCTTGATACTCATATCAAAGAGCCGATAGAACTCTGTTTGGCCTTTGGGGTTATTGCACCTGTCCTCGACAACGTAGCGTTGGTGGCTGGTGCAAAAGGAATGTATTCTCTTGCTCAAACAGGCCCTTTTATGCCGGATGGTACTTTCTGGACATTTTTGGCTTATTGTGCGGTGACCGGCGGCAATTTGCTAATTATAGGCTCTGCTTCCGGCATTACAGTGATGGGAATGGAAAAAGTAGGCTTTGGATATTATTTAAAACGCTTTTCGTTATTAGCCTTGCTGGGTTTTGTTGCCGGAGCGGGATTATTCATACTTTTAAACGGATAATATTTATGATAAAACTAATTTCTTACAACCTTAATGGCGTTCGGGCGGCCTTAGCTAAGGGCTTTGACCAATGGCTACAACAGGAACAGCCGGATATCATTTGTCTGCAGGAAATTAAAGCGCAAGCCGACCAAATTCCTCTAAGTATTTTTATCGAAATGGGTTATACCTGTTTTCTGAATCCGGCACAAAAGAAGGGTTATAGTGGAACGGCCATTTTTACTAAAGTCAAACCCGATGCGGTGAGTTATGGCTTTGGCATAGAAGAATATGATGTGGAAGGCAGGTTGATTCGCGCCGACTTCGGGGATAAAACCCTTATTTGTTCCTATTTCCCGTCAGGCACTACAGGCGAGGTTCGGCAGGCGTTTAAGATGAAATATCTCGAAGATTTTACCCGCTATATTCAAGATTTGCGAAAGCAACGTCCGGAATTAATTATTTGTGGCGATTTTAATATCTGCCATAAGCCGATTGACATCAATTTTCCAAAAAAACATGAAACCATCTCGGGCTTTTTACCCGAAGAGCGAGCCTGGTTCGACGATTTTGTAGCCTTGGGCTATGTGGATACTTTTCGTGAATTTTGTGCAGCCGACGAGCGTTATAGCTGGTGGAGCTATCGCTCGGGCGCCCGTCCGAAAAATCTCGGTTGGCGGATTGATTATTTTTTGGTAACCGAAAATCTCCGCTCCACCTTACTCGATGCCGATATTTTGGACAAGGTAGTACATTCCGACCACTGCCCGGTGGAGTTAAAAGTTTATAAAGCTATAAGGTGAATAAATCACCATAAAAAATCATTAAAGGGATAACGGCCGGCATGAATTTCGGCAATCATGTTATATACATCGGAGCGGAACTTGTCAATATTGGTTTTTTCTTTGGCTGAAATAAAAATTGCAGGAACATCGCTGTTGTTTTCCTTCCACTCGGCCATTAAATCGTCGAGACTGTAGTTTGCGCGTGTTTTCGGTAAATCGTAAGGACCGTATGGTTTGTGGGTGTAAGCATCAATTTTGTTAAATACTACAAACACCGGTTTATCGCTGCTGCCAATTTCTTTCAACGTTTGGTTAACCACTCGGATATGATCTTCGAATTGCGGATGGGAAATATCAACCACGTGTAACAGCACATCGGCTTCGCGTACCTCGTCTAAGGTGCTTTTGAACGATTCTACCAACTGGTGCGGTAGTTTGCGGATAAAGCCAACCGTGTCAGTGAGTAAAAAGGGCAGGTTTTCAACAACTATTTTACGCACGGTAGTATCAAGCGTAGCAAAAAGTTTGTTTTCTGCAAACACTTCGGTTTTAGCGATAGTATTCATCAGCGTGCTTTTCCCAACATTGGTGTAGCCTACGATGGCTAAGCGCACCAAGTTGCCACGATTGCTGCGTTGGGAAGCCATTTGGCGGTCAATTTTGCGGAGTTGGTCTTTTAGTTTGCTGATTTTATCCAAGATAATCCGGCGGTCGGTTTCTAACTGGGTTTCCCCAGGGCCGTTCATCCCAATACCCTTACCCCCACGTTGGCGCTCAAGGTGTGTCCAAAGCCGTTTAAGGCGTGGCAGCATATATTGGTATTGGGCCAATTCTACTTGCGTTTTGGCGTATGCTGTTTTTGCCCGTTTGGCAAAAATATCAAGAATGAGATTAGTGCGGTCAATAACCCTTCGTTCAATTGCTTTCTCAAGGTTACGCAGTTGCGAGGGATTAAGTTCGTCGTCAAAAATCACAATGTCTATATCATTAGTTTCGACATAGGCCTTTATTTCTTCGATTTTACCTGTGCCAATATAAGTTCCCGTGAGGGCGTGGTCGAGGCGTTGGGTGAATTTATTTATTGTAACCGCGCCAGCTGTTTCGGCCAAAAAAGCCAATTCATCAAGGTACTCTTTTACCTTTTCTTCATTTTGTTTTGGGGTAATAATTCCTACCAAAACAGCTTTTTCTGGCTCTTCGGATATGATATGTTTCTTTTTTTCAATCATATTAAATAATTTTCTTAAAAAAGAGGATAGAAAACAATAAAAAACCCGCACCACAAAACGGTCCGGGTTTTCTTTATGGTTAAACCATTGCTTAGCGCAATTGGAAAATCACAGGGAAAGTGTATTTCACACGTACCGGTTTGTTGCGTTGTTTTCCCGGAGTCCACTTGGGCGACATAGAAACCACACGAACAGCCTCCTTGTCGAGCGAAGCATCAATCCCGCGGAGTACTTTTACGTCAACCACCCTTCCGTCGGGCCCCACTACGAAAGAAAGAGTTACACGGCCTTGAATATTGTTTTCCTTAGCAATTTCAGGGTAAATCAGGTTTTTAAACACCCACTTGGTAAATTCGTTTTCATCGCCACCCATAAATTGAGGTTTTTCTTCTACTACCGCAACAGGAATATCTTCTTCAACGGTTTCTTCTACAACTTGCTTCGGCACATAGTCCATCACTTGCACGGCTAAATTCTTATTGTCTTCAGTCGATAAAATCAAATCGTCTTTAATTTTTACAGCGTCATCAACAATTTCAATCACATCGGAAACAATAGGTATTTTAGGCATTTCAGGGGGTGGGGGTAGGTCGGGTGGAATAATTGGCACCGATTCTTCTTCGGTAGCAAGTTGAGTGGTATTATCCGTCATGGTAACCGACTTGTCGTATGTCTTCCATTCGAATGCCAACAAGCAGATTGCCAGGGTTACAACGAGCCCTATCTCGGTGAACAGAATTTTTTTGTTCTCAAGATTTGCTTTTTTTGTTTTTTTAATTTCCATAGCATTTATTCATTTAAAGTTTGTGGAGCATGTCGGAGTCGAACCGACGACCTCTTGCATGCCATGCAAGCGCTCTAGCCAACTGAGCTAATACCCCAAATTTAATTTACAAATGTAGGGCTTTTTTTTGTAAAAAGCAAGTTTATCAGCAAAAATTTACAGAACTATCAGTTTAATAGAGATTGTTTTCATATCTATATCGTATTCCCTCAGCGAGTTATAAAAGACAAAACAATATACGCTGCTTATTATTAGTGTTTTATCTTTTATTTAATAAATTTTTTCTGAAAGGATTCAATAAAAGTGGGTTGTTTTTGTGTTTTTGGGTCATGGCGCAAATTGATTGATCGGGCAGATTTTCCGTACAGTCCGTTTTTGAAATAATAACGCTCAATGTACATTCCTATAACGTTGTCATGTATCTCTTCATCTTTGGAATAGCAGATTGTTTTTCGAGAAAGCCGCTTTA
>JAIRUB010000151.1 GCA_031254635.1 Prevotellaceae bacterium
ATGCCCGTACCGTCTTCGGTAGTTACAAAATCGCCGCAAAGCACACGGAAGGCGCCATCGCCGGGGTTTACCCAGGGGACGAGTTGTTCGTAAGTTAATCCTGCTAATTCTTTTCCTAAACAGGTAGCTAATATGGGTGCGGCTTCCAAGCCATAACGGACTAAGGCTTCTTTCGCCAAAATTACCTTTATCGGTTCTTTGGTGTAAGGATTAACGGTTTCTACCAAAACATAAGTAATAGCATGCCCTACAGCCAAGGCGGTGTTGGATGGAAGTGTCCAGGGAGTGGTTGTCCATGCTAAAAAGAAAGCGTCTTTGTTCACACATTTAAACGTCGCCACACAAGAAGTATCTTTCACATCACGGTAGCAACCGGGCTGATTCAGTTCGTGCGTGCTTAAACCTGTACCCGCAGCAGGAGAGTATGGTTGTATGGTATAGCCCTTATAGAGCAGCCCTTTCTTATAAATTTCTTTCAGCAAATACCAGAGGCTCTCTATATAACGATTATCGTAAGTGATATACGGATGCTGCATATCTACCCAATAGCCCATCCTGTCGGTAAGGCTTTCCCACTCTTTGGTATATTTCATTACCTCTTTGCGGCAGGCGGCATTATAATCTTCTATACTGATTTTTTTACCTATATCTTCTTTGGTAACATCTAACAATTTTTCTACGCCCAACTCCACAGGCAAGCCATGCGTATCCCAACCGGCCTTGCGTTCCACCAAAAAACCTTTCTGTGTTTTATAACGACAAAACACATCCTTAATAGCCCGCGCCATCACGTGATGAATGCCCGGCATACCATTAGCCGATGGCGGGCCTTCATAAAATATAAATGCCGGACATCCGCGACGAATGGCTAACGACTGTTCAAAAATTTTTTTTTCAACCCAAAGCGCTTGAACTTCTTCATTGATTTTTGCTAAATCAAGCCCCTTATACTCCTTAAATTTTCTCATAAAAACGATAAATAACTTACAAAATTACAAAATAATACGTATATTTGTTGTTTAATTATAAAAAAAGTGAAAAGAATACTCGGAATAGGCAATGCCTTGGTTGATATTCTGGTAAATCTGCCGGACGACAATCTTTTAAACGAATTTAATTTGCCCAAAGGCAGTATGCAGCATGTTGACGAAGCTACCGCCAATCTTTTATGGAAAAAGCTGCAATCACTTGGTACACAGGTTGTAGCTGGGGGTTCAGCGGCTAATGCCATAGCAGGAATTGCCCAATTGGGCTTGCCCTGTAAATTTATCGGAAAAACAGGTAATGACGAGTTAGGCCGTTATTTTGCCGATGATCAGACAACCCACGGCATTCAGTCTTTGTTACTAAAAAGCAAAACATCCACCGGGCGCTGCACCGTATCTATTACTCCCGATGCCGAGCGGACTATGGCTACGTACTTAGGTGCAGCTGTTGAATTAGTGCCTGAGGACTTGGACGAGAAAATGTTTGAGGGGTATGATTATTTTCATGTTGAGGGTTATTTGGTACAAAACCACGGCTTGGTGCGTCGTTCTGTTGAATTAGCAAAGGCCAAACAGCAAATCATTTCCCTAGACTTGGCCAGCTACAACGTGGTAGAAGAGAACCTTGAATTTCTTCGCGACATTCTTCGTAATTATGTTGATATTGTGTTTGCCAATGAGGCCGAAGCCGAAAGTTTCACTGGAGCGCAGCCGCACGAGGCCCTGCACGAACTTGGCAAGTATTGTTCCATCGCCGTAGTGAAATTGGGACGCAACGGCTCCCTGATAAAGTCTGGCGACAGCGGCTACATGATTCGTCCCTATCCCACGAAGGCCATTGATGCCACCGGCGCCGGCGATTTGTACGCCTCCGGCTTCCTTTATGCACATGCATCGGGCATGCCTTTGGACAAATGCGGCGATATCGGCTCCTACGTGTCCGACAAGATAGTAGGCGTTATCGGAACTAAGCTACCGGAGGAGGCGTGGAAAGGTATTAGGCAATATATTAGTAATTGAATAACTGAGTAACTGAATAATGATTGGTGGATTAAAGATAAAGGATTTAAAGACAAAAAACTTAAAATGTCTTTGTTCACAACTCACAGCTTTACAAACTTTATAAACTTTTAACTCATAAACCGCTTAACTCTTCACACTGCACAGCAAATATCAAATAAGCAAATAAACAATAAGCAAATGATTCTCCTTGACATTATCATCCTCTTAATACTTGTAGCAGCCTTTATTTTTGGGGTAATGAAAGGAATTATCAGGCAAGTTTTTGGTTTGCTGGCGCTGTTTCTTGGTGTGTATTGCTCCTTTAAATTTTCGTATTGGGCAGGAGGTTACATAGTCCAATGGTTTCATACTAGCGAGGCGCTTACTCAAGGCATCGCTTTTGCTTTAACTTTCGCTGTTGTAGTTGTAGCAGTTATTCTTGTGGGCAAACTTGTGGCACGGTTAATTAGTTTAGCAGCACTCGGACTCTTCGATAAAATACTCGGCGGACTCTTCGGCCTGTTGAAATTTGCTTGCATATTATGTGTATTGCTTTACATTGTACAACATTTCGATGCACAATTTCATTTTTTATCGGCAGAAATAAAGCAATCTTTCTTCTTCCAATTTTTCGACACCATTACTAAAATGGCATTCCCTTATTTGTTGTGAAGCGTTATAAGTTAAGCGATATTAAAGTGTGTGCTGAGGTTTTGCATTTTAATTTTGCTTTCTTTTTAACAACTATCTGTCAATTTTTATTCCAATGTGAATTCCTAAAATTAAACTAATTAATAATATTGAAATATGTAAACCTAAAAAATGGAGGCTCAATATGCCCAATGCTGTCAAGATAAAATAATTTTACCCATATTGGCAGTGTATTATCATGGTAAAACAGATGTCATCAGGTAATGGTAATAATGGTGTTATAATTTCAAAATCAATAAATTCCCAAAGGAAAATAAATAGAATTGTAAAAATTAATATTAACAAAAACCTACCGCCTGTCATAATTTTTAAATTTTCAACCGTCATTGCGAGGTACGAAGCAATCAATTTTCAACTCTCAATTCTTCTTCCACCTGCCGCAGGCGTTCCATGCAGAATGCCAGTAGTTCATTGGCGCGTTTCATCTCTATAGACAGGCTGTCGATGTCGGCTGTGCCGCTTTTTAGCTTGTTGACAATAGTTTCTAATTCGGCCTTGGCCGACTGGTAGCTCATGTTAGCATTATTTTTTTTCGTAGCCATATATTTCTTCCTTATTCTGTTTGTAAATTATAATTTTTGATTGTGAACCTGCCTTTATGCAGTGTGATTTCTATTTCTTCCTGCAAGTGAATAGCGGCTGGGTTAGTAAGCGCCTTTCCCTGCTGCCTTACTACGGCATAACCGCGTGCCAGCACACTATAAGGGTTGTAACTTTGTAAATCATTAGCATAAAGTTGTAGCTTAAATTTTTCCTGCTGCAATTGCTGTTGGCTGTGCATGGCAATCAGTTGTTGCAATAAAGAAAGCGTATGTTGTTCTTTATTCAATACTGCAAGGGCTATGTTTTCTATAATCTCGCCGAACGCTTCCAATTCGACTTCCTGCGAACTCAGGCAATCAATGAGGTAGTTGGCTACGGCAGTAGGGGTTTTTAGCGATTGATACGCCACCATATCAACCACGCTCTCATCTTTATTGTGCCCAATGCCGGTGAGTACGGGCAGAGGGAATTGTGCTACATGGGCAGCCAGCATATAGTCGTCGAAGCATATTAAGTCGGCTGTAGCGCCGCCGCCACGGATAATAGCTACTACATCAAAAGCCTGTTGGTAATTGTTAATAGCATCAAGCGCAGCTATGATTTCAGTAACCGCAGTAGCGCCCTGTACCGATGCCGGAAAAAGGGTTACAGCAAAAGCGTAGCTTTCATCGTTTTCGTATAATTGGTGAATGAAGTCCTGATACCCCGCTGCCTGTTCCGATGAAATCACAGCAATACGTTGCGGCAAAAGAGGAAATTCCAATTCGCGATTCATATCAAACACTCCGTCGCTTTGCAATTGGGCGATGGTGCTGCGGCGTTGCAGCGCCATACTGCCAACGGTGTAGGAGGGCTCTATATCTACAATGTTCAGGCTTATTCCATACAATACATGAAACTGTATACTTGCCTTCACCAACACTTTCAGTCCGGCAGACAAGGGGCGCCCTGTGCTGCTTTCAAAATAAGGCTTAATCATACGGAAAGCTGAAGCCCAAATCGTAGCGGCAACTTTGGCTTTTAACTGTTCGCCATCTTCTTCTTTTTCTATTAAGGATAAATAACAGTGACCTGTTGTATTAGTTTTAATTTCGTTAATCTCGGCAGTAAGCCAATAGCTGTCGGGCAAACCGCTTTCCAATGCCTGCTTAGCCTTGTCGAGCAGTTCCGATAAATTAATGCCGGTAGTTATTTCTCCTTTCTTCATATTGCTATTTCCCCAACTCAAACCAAAATTTGCTGCCTTGTCCCTCTGCGCCTTCAACTTGAAGTCGACTGCCGTGCTTTTCTACCAATTCCTTACATACGACAAGCCCCAGTCCGCTGCCCGATTCACCGGCGGTACCCTTGCGTGAATGCTGACGGTCAATGCGGAAAAGGTTTTGCAACTGCTCGTCGGTTATCCCAATGCCTGTGTCGCTAACCGAAATGGCGTAAGCAGGGAAAACAAGGGCTTTCCCCCCTTTGGGAGGATTAAAAGGGGGGGGAATATCCAGTGTTACCGTACCTCCCCTTGCTGTGAAATTCACAGCAAGGGGAAGAAGGTTGCGAACAACGGCTGTTATCATATTCTCGTCGCCGGTAAGGATAGCCGATTTGGAAATGTGCAGTTTGAATTTTATGCCCTTGCGCTCGGCTATGTTTTTAACCAAGCTAAGGTCCGATTGTAGGGCGGAAATAAGGTCGAACCGGGCGGGGAGGTAAGGCATGCGCCCTGTTTGCACCTGCGCCCAGTTGAGCAGGTTGTAGAGCAGTTCCACTTGTCCGTCAGCCGACTTCAACAGTTCGCGGTAATATTTTGATAACAATTCGGTGTTCCAGTTTTCGGCTTCTTTCGTTAGTAATTGCAGGGCGTCACGTTGGGCGAGGACGGGGTTTTTCAGGTCGTGCGAGATAATGCTGAAAAACCTGTCTTTCGTGGCGTTCATTTCGGCAAGGTCACGGTTACGGCAGTTGCGGAGCGTTACCACATATATGAACAGTGCTATCAACACGCCTGCTGCAAATAATCCGCCTATATAGATATACCGCAATGTTTCGTGACTGCCTGCTGCTTGCCTGTAAAATTCAAAACCAAATTTTTTCAACAAACTCACTATTTTTCTATATTTGAAACCTGACAATCGTCCCAGACTATTACACTGAAACTACTAATGGATAGTGAAAAGAATTATTGAACATTGCTAAATTTGCAATTTGTTAATTAGTTTTTTTGCAACATCTCGCGCAAATTCAATAGTTTCTGTAATAGTGTTCCCTTGTACAACTATTCCTTGTATGTTGTCGGAAGTTGCTAAATAAACACCTTTCGGCAATTCTTCTATTTGGAAATTTACCATTTTTCCCATAATCTTTTTTTTAATGTACACAGCAAAGATACAAAATATTTCGTGTAACCCAATATGTCAAAGAACTTTTATAGTGATTAACGGTTAATGATTAGTGAAGGGGACATGTGTCATGTCCTAAATACGGTTGACATAAAAATTATTAAAAAGTATGTCAAAAAGTCAGAGAACGATGATTCGGTACAGTAATTGTTTTAAAGAGAAAGTAGTTCAAGAAGTTTCTGGTGGCAACAGTATTTCATCGGTATGTCGTCGTTACGACATAAAAAATATGTCTGTTGTTTCTAAGTGGCTCAAGCAGTTTGGGCGTAATGAGTTGTTAAATACGGAAATACGAGTAAAGATGCGTAGTGAAGATGACAAAATCAAGCAGTTAGGGGCTGAGAACAAACGGTTGAAGATAGCCTTGGCAGATGCCACCTTAGCTAAGGATGTATTGGAAACATTGATAGATGTTGTAGATGAACACTATCTGACGGATGTAAAAAAAATTGGACAAGGGTTATATCTCGATAAGTATGATCGAAGAAAACCATTGTTACGAAAACGCAATGGCTGAATGTGTCAACGGTATTCTCAAGGATGAATATTTGTTAGACCGTACATTTAATGGCATTGCTCATGCACAAAAAGCATGCAGGGAAGCAGTTTTGTTGTACAATACCCGCCGCCCACATTGGTCGTTGAAGTTTAAAACTACTGAGCAGATGCATAATACAGCTTAAACACAGTGGCCGAGAACAACTTTTTTGACCTTTTAAAAGAGGTCAAAAAGTTATTTTTCGTCCGAAGTTAAAAATAAGATAAAGTAAAAATTTATTTATCTTTTACCTTTGATTATTGCGGATCCACATCGGCTACTATATCTAGGCCGCTCCAGCCTTGGCGGGCGCGCAACTGAACAAATTGCCGAAACAGAAAATTCTTCAACTCCTGTAAATTCTCTTTGGCATTACTACGCACCCAAAAAGCTAAGATGTATTTATTCTGCACTCGGTGTACCACTGGCTGAAAGGGACCAAACAAATGTGCGCCCAAGACCGAATGTGTTTCCTGCTTAAAAACTGTCACTACCTGTTGTAAGACATCTTCATTTCTATGCTTGAAATAAAGCGCTATCAAACGTGAGTATGGTGGGAAAGCAAACTCTTTACGGTCGGTCAATTGCTGATGAAAAAAGGAGGAAAAATCGTGCTGCTGTACGAAATGAAGAATTTGATTTTTTGGTTGAGCTGTTTGTATAATCACCTGTCCGGTTTTATCCTTGCGACCTGCGCGACCACCTACTTGTGTCAACAAATGAAAGCTGCGTTCATGCGCCCTGAAATCGGGGAAATTCAATAAATTATCAGCATTTAAAATACCCACCAAGCTTACTCGTGAAAAATCTAAACCCTTTGTCACCATTTGTGTTCCTATCAATACATCTTTCTTCCCTGCTTCGAAATCACCGATAATGCGCTGGTAAGCATTTTTTGCACGGGCGGTATCTAAATCCAAGCGAGCCAAGCGGGCTGCCGGAAAAAGCTGCTGCACCTCTTCTTCTATTTTTTCCGTGCCGAAACCCTTGGTCTGCACGTTAGAGCTGCCGCAGTCGGCACAAGTTCCACGCAAATGTTTGGAATAACCGCAATAGTGGCATACCAAACTGTTGGTGTGCTTGTGGTAAGTGAGGCTCACGCTACATTGCTTGCACTGCGGAATATAGCCGCAATCGCCGCATTGTACAAAGGGTGCAAAGCCACGGCGATTTTGAAACAAGATGATTTGTTCTTTTCTTCCCAAGGCTTCGGCAATAGCATTAACTAAGGGTTGGGAAAACATTCCCTGCATTTGCTTTTTTTTCTGCAAACGTATAGTGTCAAGCACTGTTATATTCGGCATCGTCACATCGTAATAGCGTTGTGAGAGCGTTGCGCAACCATATTTACCCGACTGCACGTTATAGTAAGTTTCCACAGATGGCGTTGCCGTTCCCAGCAGCACCTTGGCTTTCTGTTGGGCTGCCAACACAATGGCAGCGTCTCGTGCATGGTAACGTGGCGCGGAACCTATCTGTTTGTAGCTGCTTTCATGTTCTTCATCAACAATGACCAGACCTAAATTATGAAAGGAAAGAAAGAGCGCCGAGCGTGTACCAACAATAATAGCAGGCCCATCGGCTTGTCGCAGGCTATTATAAATTTCTACCCGTTCCTCATCGCTGTAGCGTGAATGATATACGGCAACTGCATTACCGAACAACTGCTCCAATCGTGCAATCAACTGGGCTGTTAAGGCAATTTCAGGCACTAAGTACAATACCTGCTTGCCGAGTTGCAACTGCTCTGCCATTAGCTGTGTATACACTTCCGTTTTCCCTGAAGCCGTAACGCCGTGCAAAAGCACCACACCCTTATTTTTCCACGCTGCTTTTATAGCTTGATAAGCAGCTTCTTGCGCCGAGGATAATACAGGTAGCTGTTTACTTACTTCCGCTGAACGGTCTAAGCGGTTCACTTCGCATCGTATTACTTCTAAAATATCTTTATCTACACAAGCTTTAAACGCCGCAGGCGAATGTGTTTGTAATAATCTTTTTGGAATCTCACAGAAAGCAGCTATAGGCATATCTGTTGTATTCTTTTGCAGGGTATCATTGAGCGCAAACGATAAGTAATCCATCAGTAGTGCTTCCTGCTTCTTGGCTCTCGACAGGCTTTGCAGGGCTTTTTGCAATTTTTCTTCGGTATTAACAGCCGGATGTAAATGTACAAATGTTTCGATGCGAGGTTTGTATTCGGTGCGCAATCCGTTCGGCAGAGCGGCGGCCATTACTTCCCCTAAGGTACACATATAATAGTTGGCCATCCACTCCCAGAAGCGCAGTTGTGCTGCATTTACTATCGGTTCATTATCAACCACCATTTTTACCGGCTTTATCTCAAAACCTGTCGGAGCCTCATCCGACAAAGATTGTACCAATGCCTGATAATGTTTGCGTCCTAAGTCAACCTGCACACGCATGCCTACAGCAATCTTTTCCCCAAAATAAGGAGGTACGGCATACGTTAGCGCATGAGGGAGCGCTAAGGGAAAAATAACATGAGCATATTTCATGCTATATTACAAAATTAGCGCTAATTGATTGATAATTATACACTTTTTGAATAACATCGGCAAATAAATCGGCAATACTGAGTACTTTTATTTTGGTAGTATCAATATTCGGATATTTGCGCAAAGGAATAGTATCGGTAACGATTACCTCCTCAATACATGAACGTGCAATACGATCATAAGCAGGTCCCGCCAAGACCGGATGAGTAGCCATCACGCGAATACTCAATGCTCCTTTTTCCATGAGCATATCAGCCGCTTTACAAACAGTACCGGCTGTATCGACCATGTCGTCAAGAATCAAAATATTACGACCTTCCACATCGCCGATGGCAGTTATAGTGCCTACCTCATTAGCTTTTTCGCGTGATTTATGGCAGATAATCATCGGACATTCGAGCAGGCGGGCATAGGCGTTAGTACGTTTTGCGCTGCCCATGTCGGGTGCAACTACCGAAAGATTTTCTAAGTTCAAACTACGTGCGTAGGGTAAAAATACACTACTGGCATAAATGTGGTCAACAGGAAAATCAAAAAAACCTTGAATCTGGTCGGCGTGTAAGTCCATGGTCATTACTCTATCGCAGCCCGCAGCCGCTAAGAGATTAGCTACCATTTTTGCTCCGATGGAAACACGCGGACGGTCTTTACGGTCTTGGCGCGCCCATCCGAAATATGGAATCACGGCGATTACCTTATAAGCCGAAGCACGGCGCGCCGCATCAATCATCAACAGTAACTCAAACAAATTATCTACCGGTGGAAAGGTTGATTGAACAATGAATACCGTGTTCCCGCGAACACTTTCATTAAATGCGGGTTGAAATTCACCATAGCAAAAATCCGTAACCTGTG
>JAIRUB010000117.1 GCA_031254635.1 Prevotellaceae bacterium
GGGAGGCGGATTTGGATGGTGGGAAGGCAAAGAGGATATGGATGCAAACGCAGCGTTGATGTATCTCGGTATGCGGGTGGATACTTCGTTTTTGCGCGTGATGGGACTCACGTTGGTCGACGGCGCAAACTTTACGTCTGCATACGAGCGTCAATACATCATGAATGAAGCCGCCATAAAGACGATGGGACTTGCGGAACCTGTCGGGAAATGGGTGGAGCAAAGCGAAAACAAGATTGCGGGCGTGGTGAAGGATTTTCATTTCAGAAATCTGCATTTTGAAATCAGCCCTTTTGTGATGTACTACGACGCGGAGGCGCTCTCGAATCTTTACGTCCGCACCCGCGCCGGCAACACCCGTCAAGCCATAGCCGCCGTTGAAAATCTCTGGAACCGCTACAATCCCGATTATTCCTTCACTTACAGTTTCATGGACGATACGTTCAACCGGATGTATGTGTCGGAAATACGCGCCAACCGGCTATTTGGTATTTTCTCGCTCATTGCCGTCATCATATCCTGTCTGGGGCTGTTTGGTCTGGTGGTTTTCACTGCCGAACTGAAAACAAAGGAAATAGGTATCCGCAAAGTGCTTGGAGCAAGCATATTTGATATTATTAAACTGATGTCGAACGAGTTTTTGATATTGGTAGGAATATCCATTCTAATAGCCTTACCGTTAGCTTACTGGTGGTTAGACAGCCTGCTTCAGGATTTTGTGTACCGCATCGGTATAGGTTGGTGGATGTTTGCCGCAGCAGGAGGGGTCACGGTTGTGCTCACGCTGGCTACTGTGGGGTGGATAGCGGTGAAGGCGGCGATGGCAAATCCGGTGAAGGCGATAAAATCAGAATAAAAAAATCATTGTTTTAATGTGTAGATAATGGCATCAATCACTTTATTCATGCGCTCGGAAGTAATTTTTCCTATTTTACGAAAAACAATATGTTTGTCTGCAGTGAAAATTCGCAATGGAAGAATAAAAGAATCGACAGGTAATGAGCCTGATACAAAATCTTCCGTTCTTAATGCCTGTGCAAAAATATCTTCTTTCGGTTTTGATGTGATTTGGCAGATAATAATATCGTCACCCCGTATATCGGTCAAAACCAAAGCAGGGCGTCTTTTGCTTCCCGATAAATCGGAAAATGGAAAGGGTACGACAACAACATCGCCTTTTACAAATCTTTCCATGCTTCATCTTCTTCAGGGGTTAACCAATCTTTCGCCCAAGCGCTTTCGATTGCAAGGAAGGTTGCTTCGTTTTTTGGGGGATTTACTTCGACCTTATCCCCCAATTTACGTGCTAAAGCCGATAACAATCGTGCGTTGCTTTTTGACTTGCTTTGTATTACTAATGTTTCCATCGGTCTAATTTTTCGACAAAAATAAGTAAATTTTTCATATCAATAATCAAAAATCATCAATCAAAAATCAAAAATAGTAGTTATGTTAAAGTTAAGTAGTTTAGTAGTCAATGAAATGGAGGCCAGAGACCATTCCGAAAAAAACGGGGCGAGTCTGAAAAAGCAGACCGTAAGACCGTAAGACCGTAAGAAATAATAATTCGTGAAAATTCAAAATTAGTGTAAATCCGTGTAATTAGTGGCTAAATTAAAAATCAAAAATCAAATAAAATGAAACCAATTTTTTATAATTTATTAAGTGTGTTCCGTCGCTTCAGATTAGCGGCCATCCTGAATATTTTGGGACTTTCCGTTGCTTTTGCAGCGTTTATTATTATCATGATTCAATTGGATTATGACGTCAGTTTTGATAAGTTCCATAAGGACTATGACAAGATTTTCCGTTTGGAACTTGTCCTAAAAACTGACGCGTGTGCTACTGTTTCCCGTCCGTTTGCCGAACGTTTCTTTGAATCGTCGCCTTATATCGTTTCCGGCGCGATAACTAAACCATCGGATATACAGTTTGGGGAAGGTCCAACTTATTTTCATGTCGAAAAAGATGGTGAGCGAAATTTCTTTAAGGAAAATTATTTACAGGTATCGCCCGGATTTACCGATGTGTTGACGTTTGATTTTGCCGAAGGCGCTGAAGACGCGCTAAAAACTCCCGGAAATGTGCTTATCCCGTTAAGTCTTGCACGCAAGATATTTGGCAATGAATCGGCAGTTGGCGGACAGTTGGTTTTCGAATCGGGAAATCTTACGGTGGGAGCGGTATATCGTGATTTTCCTGCCAATTCAATCATCAATAATGTCATGTACGTCCCCTTGCCGGAAAATGAAAATAAAGACTTCTGGCTCTTTTCAGGCTATCATGCATTTATTCGTGTCAATGATGCGGCAAACGTACCTCTGCTGTTTGATAACTTCAAGCGGAGTATTGATGTTTCGGTTGCTTTCGGAATTGATGCTTCAACCTGGGAAGAATCAGGAATCGACCTGCGTCTTACCGCTTTACCGGAAATTCATTTTGTACAGGGCGTACAATTCGACGGAACACCAAAAGCCAGCCGGCAAACGTTGAAGATTTTATTTGCCATTGCAATCGTGATTATCAGCATCGCAGCCATCAATTTCACCAATTTCAGTACGGCGCTTACCCCCATGCGCGTGAAAAGCATCAATACGCAACTTGTTTTGGGCGCCCGCCGGAACACGCTACGTTTATCGCTTGTTTGTGAAGCGGCTTTCATCAGTTTGCTGTCATATCTTATGGCGCTTTGGCTCATATTAATCATTCAGGACACTCCGTTAGTTAATTTAATTGACGCCGGTTTGACGTTTTCGGCTCATCCGTTGATTTATGGCGGAACGGCTTTTGTAGCGCTGCTCACCGGTATTCTTGCGGGTTT
>JAIRUB010000118.1 GCA_031254635.1 Prevotellaceae bacterium
AATATGGTAATAACGTTAGGTTCCAACAAAGAAACAGGCTTCAAACCGTTACATAGACGGTGGATTATTAAAAGAACTGTTTCGTGGCTTGAAAATTTTAGACGATTGGTTAAAGACTATGAATACACCGCATCTTCCAGTATCGCAATGATATTCTTAGCTTTTATACTCCTCGCCCTCAATAAAATTTCTTGAATTTAAAATTTAAACAATTTCTCAATACGTTTAACGAAATTAGAGACTTTTTTTCTCATACTATTCAAAGCATTACCTCTGATATGGTGAAATCAATATGCAGCTACAGCTACCTTTCTTTAAATTCTTTTTGGTCTGATTTAAATATCATTTTCATATAAAATAAAAATAAGGTTTTTTATTCCGTTACGAATTACAAGTTGCATATCTTGATACTTGATACCTTTTCACCTTGTACCCTTCGTGCTTTAATTCACCACCGCTCCATTCGCCAATGTTTCATCGGGGCGAATGAAGCGCATATTGCCATTGGGTTCCTTGGCCATCAGAATCATGCCTTGCGATTCAATTCCCTTGATTTTGCGCGGTTCGAGATTGGCTAAGATACATATTTGTTTCCCCACCATCTGTTCTGGCGTATAGTATTCGGCAATGCCGCTCACAATAGTACGTGTATCAATGCCTGTATCAATGGTAAGTTTCAGTAACTTGTCGGTTTTGGGTACCCGTTCTGCTGCCAATACGGTAGCGGCGCGGATGTCCATCTTTGTAAAATCGTCGAAAGTACAAGTCGGCTTTTGCGGTTCACAAGCGGGTTTTTGTTCTGCCTGATTGTTGGCTTTGGTTGCCTGTAATTTGTTAACCTGTGCTTCTATGGTGGCATCTTCAATCTTGTCGAACAACAATTGCGCCTCGTTGAGGATTTGGTTTTCGGGTAAAATATTGCTTCTGCCAAGCAGTTCCCAATCGGCACGGCTTTTGCCTAACATATAACGCAACTTTTGTGCAGTGAAGGGCAGGAAAGGCTCGAAAGCAATAGCGCAGTTGGCACAAATCTGTAAGGCTATGTTAAGAACTGTTGAAACCCTGTCCATATCGGTTTTAGCTAACTTCCAGGGCTCGGTGTCGGCTAAGTATTTGTTTCCCATACGGGCAATATTCATGGTTTCTTTCAAGGCTTCGCGGAAACGGTAATGCTCAATATTTTCTTCTATGGATTGGCGAAGAGCAGGTAGTTCCTTTAGTACTTCTTCGTCATAAGCGGTGAGTTCTTTTAAGGGCGGAACTTTCCCCTCGAAATATTTTTGACTAAGCACCACAGCGCGGTGCACAAAATTCCCAAAAACGGCAACTAACTCTCTATTGTTGCGGGTTTGGAAATCTTTCCATGTAAAGTCATTATCTTTAGTTTCGGGAGCGTTGGCGCAAAGCACATAGCGCAACACGTCTTCTTTGCCGGGAAGTTCTTCGAGGTACTCATGCAACCATACCGCCCAGTTTTTAGAAGTAGAAATCTTATCGTTTTCGAGATTAAGAAATTCGTTAGCCGGTATATTTTCGGGCAGAACGTAGTCGCCGTGGGCTTTCAACATAGCTGGGAAAATAATGCAATGGAATACAATATTATCTTTTCCAATGAAGTGAACCAACTTGCTGTCTTCCTTTTTCCACCATTGCTCCCAGTCGTTTGGGCGTAGTTCAATAGTGTTAGAAATATAACCAATCGGAGCGTCGAACCATACGTAAAGCACCTTTCCGGCAGCGCCCTGCAAGGGAACAGGCACACCCCAATCGAGGTCTCGGCTCACGGCGCGTGCCTGCAGCCCGCCATCAAGCCAGGATTTACATTGTCCGTAAACATTAATTTTCCACTCTTTGTGTTCCTCTAATATCCACTGGCGAAGCCAGCTCTCATATTGGTCTAAGGGCAAATACCAGTGCGATGTTTCGCGTAATACAGGCTTGCTGCCGCTGATGGTAGAATGAGGATTGATCAGCTCATTCGGGCTAAGTGTGCTGCCACATTGTTCACATTGGTCGCCATAAGCGTTCTCGTTGCCGCACTTTGGACAAGTACCCATAATATAACGGTCAGCTAAGAATTGCTGTGCTTCGGTGTCATAATATTGTTCCGATATTTTTTCAATGAATTTACCTTCATTATATAATTTTTTAAAGAAATCGGAAGCTGTTTTATGATGAATTTCGGATGAGGTACGTGAATAAATATCAAAACTGATACCGAAACGTTCAAACGAATCTTTAATGATAAGATGGTATTTGTCAACCACATCTTGGGGGCTAATACCCATTTGGCGGGCTTTAATCGTGATGGGCACGCCGTGCTCGTCAGAGCCGCAGATATATAAAACATCTTTTCCACGCAGGCGGAGGTAGCGGGCATAAATGTCGGCAGGTATATACACACCTGCAAGGTGTCCGATATGCACCGGCCCATTGGCATAGGGTAGTGCGGCTGTGATGAGGTGACGGTTGTAAGTCTTCATAAAAAATGACATAATTCAAACTTACAAAGGTAGAAAAAATCATTGACAAATGAGAAAATACTTTTACCTTTGCGTTTATTCGAGAGTTGTCGAAAAAAGGTCAAATTGTAAGTCCCCCTAAAATCCTACAGTAAATATAGGATTTTTTTTGAATGATGGTTTAAAAATTCAGCTGGAGTCATATCCGCCAAACTGTTATGTGGATGCTTGTGATTATAATCTTCTGTGTACCCTTTCACCCTTCACCTTTATTGCCCAAACACCACTTTGGTTACCTCGTCCATCTTGCCAACGGGTGCTACGAAAATCTTCGAGGAAGCTGGAAGTCCTTTGTGAAACTTGGAAACAAAAATCTTTTGAAAACCTAATTTTTCGGCCTCAGCGATGCGTTGTTCAACGCGGGCTACTGGGCGGATTTCACCACTCAGTCCAATCTCTGCAGCAAAGGCATAATGCGAGGATACGGGTAAGTCGAAATTTGACGACAAAATAGCTACTGCAATAGCCAAATCAACTGCCGGGTCAACTACTTTTAGCCCTCCGGCCATATTGAGGAAAACGTCTTTAATTGCTAATTTGAAGCCTGCTCTTTTTTCCATTACAGCCAACAACATATTCATACGCCGCACATCGAAGCCTGTGGCCGAGCGTTGAGGCATACCGTAAGCCGCCGTACTCACCAAAGCTTGTGTTTCGATGAGGAAGGGGCGGGTGCCGTCGAGCATAGCCGCCACAGCAATGCCGCTCAAAGCCTCATCGTGTTGGGTAAGTAATATTTCCGAGGGATTGCTGACCTCACGCAAACCCGAACTCTGCATCTCAAAAATACCTATTTCGGCAGTAGAGCCGAAACGGTTTTTAATGCTGCGCAACAAGCGGTAGGCATGATTGCCGTCGCCCTCAAATTGCAGTACCACATCTACAATATGCTCCAGTACTTTCGGACCTGCGATAGCG
>JAIRUB010000183.1 GCA_031254635.1 Prevotellaceae bacterium
AACCTCAAAGCCTGTTTGATTGTCCTGTTCGTTGGCAGCATGAACGACTGCAGATAAAAGCCATCCATTCGTATCGGTAATAAAATGAATGTTTTCGTTTTCTTTCTTTGCCATCTAAAATATTTTTTATAACTTGCCATTGTTTTTCAGTCAGCTTAGTTGGATAATTTATTTCATGCATCTTGATGTTTATTTGATTGATAATCACAAAGATATGAAATAATATCAAAATAACATACTGATTTTTAATTAATTATATTAATTTTTTGTTAAATTTAAACAGTTTCTTATAGGATGAAATTTTTTTTTAAAATAATTACGACAGTTTTTTTGACGGCATCATGCGACACTCTGCAACAAGTAATGCCAACAAGAGGTGTAAGCAATGTAGAGAATGTTGCAGGATTGAAAGAGGCCCTATCTGTGGGTGTTGGCAATGCTGTGGTAAATCTTGGTAAACAGAATGGCTATTTTGCTAATCAGGCATTGAAAATTTTGCTTCCGCCTGAAGCAAGCATTATTGTTGATAATATTAAGCTAATCCCCGGAGGGCAAAGTTTGGTGGAGGATGTAGTGGTGCGTTTGAATCGTGCGGCTGAAGATGCCGTGTCGGAAGCAGCGCCTATTTTTGGGAGCGCCATTAAGAATATGACTATTCTTGATGCTACCAATATTCTTTTCGGAAGTAAAGATGCTGCTACCGATTATTTTCGTAAGAATACTTACAATCAGTTGGTAGCAGCTTATGCTCCGAAAATTAACACTTCCTTGGGAAAAAATATTGTGGCTGGCATTTCGGCAGCTAATTCATGGAGTACCCTAACCGGCGTTTATAATAGCATGGCTAATTCCGTAATCGGCAAAGCAGCCAACCTTACTCCAGTGAACGAGGATTTGGGCGCTTATGTTACCGGCAAGGCCTTAGACGGCTTGTTCCTCACCTTGGGCGATGAAGAAGCTAAAATCAGGGAAAACCCTCTTGCCCGCGTAAATGACTTACTGAAGAAAGTATTCGGACAGTTGGATAAGAAGTAATATATTCAATTACGAATTAAAAATTAGGAATTACGTTTTGGTATCAGGTATCAAGATGTGAGTATCAGGATATACGATTAACTACTTTCTACCCTTCACCTTGTACCTTTTACCTTTCACTTATTACAGCTCCACTGCCCAAAGTTCTGCGGCTGCAAGTTCATAATCGCGCTCGGCTTCTAACACCTTATTCATGGCATCGTAATAATATTCGATTTCCAACAGGTAATTGAGCAATGAAATTTCGCCTGTATCCAAAGCTTTTTTCAATAGCGGCTCATTGTTATTTTCGGCGAGCGACTGACGGAATTTCTGTGTGTTCTGTTGCAGGGCAGCAGCTTTGAAATAGATGGTTTGCAGTCGATTATAAAATTGTATCTTGCTGTCTTCAAACATTGCTTTTGCTGCTTTTGCCTGTACCTTTGCTTGTTTTACACGATTGTTGTTTTCCCAAAGCGGAATAGACATACCAACCGTTATACCTTGAAAATGTTCGCCAACAATTTTTTCGCTCATATAACCTGCCGAAAATTTAGGCAAACCCATTGCCCAATTGAGCTTAGCTTGCTGTTTATTAATTTCTATTTGCTTACGCACATATTGCAGCACAGGACTTTTATTTTCTACTGTTGCATACCATTCTTCAAAATTAGCCGGCAGTACATTGATAGGATATGCCGTAATTTGTAATTTGTAATTTGTAATTTCTTTGCCTCCGTTTAGCCGTTTGAGTTCTGTAAGTAAGGCAGCGCGTTCGGCTTCAATATGTGCAAGTTCAGCTTGCACGGCAGTAAGGTTGAGTTGTGCCTTGTTGTGTTCCAAAATATTGGTTTCGCCTTTTCCCAACTTAATTTTATAGGCTTGGGCAATGCGTTCGGCATTTTGTAAACGCACAGCATACTCTTTAGCAAGCGTGTTGTAATACACTAATTCAATGCACGCTTGTTTGGCCGAAAGCAATATGTTAAACCGTTCCGCCTTGTATGAAAGCTCTACGTTTTCGTTTTGCAAGCCTGCAATTTTACTACGATGTGCATATACTGTCGGAAAATCAAATGTTTGCCTAAGGCTTATGTCGTAACGATTTCCGATAGCCGCAGGGCTACCCCAGAGGTAGTTAAATTCCACTTCGGGGTTGACAGGCGCAAGTCCTGTACGGTTGCCGAGTTTTTCAGCCTCTGTTTGTTGGCGCAATGTGACAAGCGTAGTATTGTTTGCTTCTATCTGTTGCAAAACGGCTTCATACCCGCTTTGCCCCCTTGCTACAACTCCTGCGACTATAAACAATATAATAGCCAAAAATGATTTCGAGTTTTGAATTTTGAATTTCGGGTTTAATATTTTCATAATAATAATCTTGTAAATCCTGTTAATCTTATTAAAATCAAGGTTCAGACTTTTTTCTTTTCTGTATCATCTCATAAACCACGGGTACAATGTAAATATTCAACAAAGTTGAGGTGAGTAATCCTCCCAGAATAACCACTCCCATCGGGCTTTGAATTTCGTTGCCCGATTTGCCCCCTTGCAGAACAAGCGGAACAAGCGCCAAGGCCGACGAAATGGCAGTCATCAGGATGGGATTAAGGCGGTCGATAGAACCATTTAGCACAATTTCTCTTAATTTTGAATTTTCTTGCACTTCTTCCAATTCGTAATTGACTTCGTCGAGGGCTTCGCCGTTCGTAATTCGTAATTCGTAATTCTCCTGCATGTGTTGATAGCGCGAAATAAGCAAAATGCCGTTGCGTGTGGCAATTCCGAATAGTGTAATGAAACCGATAATAGACGGAATACTTACAATGTCGGAGGTAAAAAAGATTGCCAACACGCCGCCGATGAGGGCTAAGGGAAGATTGAGCATGATGATTGCCGAAAGCGTAAAGTTTTTAAATTCACTGTAAAGCAGGAGGAAAATAACACAAATAGCCAGCAAAGAAGCGATAAACAAGGTGCGCGACGCTGCTGCAGCGCTTTCAAACTGTCCGCCGTATTCAATACGATAACCTTCGGGCAGTTTTATGTTTTGGTTGATGTTCTTTTTAATATCTTCCACTACGCTTTTCAAATCTCTACCTGACACGTTGGCAGAAACTACGATTTTCCGCTGCACATTTTCACGACTAATGGAATTAGGGCCGCCAACGGAGACGATATCGGCAATTTCTTCCAAAGGTATTTTGCGACCGCTACCGATGTCGATTAATGCAGCGCGTATGCCGTCAATGGTTTCGGTATAATGCTTGTTTAATCGTAAAACTAAATCGAAGCTACGTTGCCCCTCATAAATATCGGCTAATTTTTCACCTGCAAAAGCTAATTCTATAAAATGATTAAACTCTTCAATCGTAATGCCATAGCGAGCAAGCATATTGCGGTTGGCGCGTATCTGTAATTCCGGCGTTTCGGTTTGCTGTTCTACCGACACGTCCACCAAACCATCAATGCCTGTAATGGAATTTTGAATTTGGTTGCCAATCATAAACAAGCTGCTCAAATCGGTTCCGAACAGTTTGATAGCGATATTTGCGCGTGTTCCCGAAAGCATGTGGTCGATGCGGTGCCCAAGCGGTTGCCCAACGGTAGTGATTACTCCCGGAACGGCTGCAAGCGTTTCACGCACGGCTGCCATAAATACTTCGCGGCTGCGTTTTTCTAATTTGAAGTTAACGTCAATTTCAGCGCCGTTAGTTGATTGCGAATGTTCATCTAATTCGCCACGCCCTGTGCGCCTTGCTGTGCTTGTTACTTCGGAGATTGACAAGAGTTCGCTTTCCATCAGGTTTCCCAATCGGTTGCTTTCTTCGAGCGATACGCCCGGTTTACACACTGCCGAAATAGTCAGTGAGCCCTCATTAAATTCGGGTAGGAAGCTTTGCCCCATTGTAAAAAATAATCCTACTGAAATAATAAAAACAGCGATTGTAGGATATAGCACTTTCTTTTTGTTGCACAGCACCCAAGCCAGCGATGAGCTGTAGGCCTTTGTTAATTTGCCTGTCAGCCAACTGTCTTTTTTCTTTTTGTTCAGGTATTTATCATTTGAAAGCATGAGCTTACACAAAAGCGGTGTCAGCGTCATCGCTACAACTAACGATACGAACAGCGATACAATGTATGCCACGCCTAAGGGTTGCAGCATGCGTCCTTCCATTCCCGAAAGGAAAAACAGCGGAATAAATGCCACGATGATAATCAATGTAGCATTGAGAATGGATGCCCGTATTTCAACGGAAGCATTATATACAACAGTCAGTATGGACTCTCTTTCTTCTTTGGGTTTTAAATGGTTTTTCCGTAAACGTTTAAACACGTTTTCCACGTCAATAATGGCATCGTCAACCAAGGCTCCGATGGCGATACACATACCGCCGAGAGTCATGGTATTGATGTTCATCCCTAACCAGTAAAGCACAATAACGGCGCCTAAAAGAGATAGAGGAATGGCAATAACGGAGATAATAGTAGTGCGGAAGCTTCCCAAAAACAGGAAAAGAACGATAACAAGAAATGCTGCGCCTTCCAGCAAGGCATTGCCCACATTGCTTACCGATGATTCAATAAAATCTGCCTGCCGGAAAATTTTCGTATTCATTTCCACATCGGCGGGCAATGATTTTTGAAGGTCTGCCAAGTTCCGTTCAATGTTTTCGGTAACATTGAGCGTGTTGATATTGGGTTGTTTGGATATGGAGAGGATAACAGCAGGCTTTGCGTTTTGCGAAGCGTAACCGAATTTCACGCCGCTTCCAATCACCACATCAGCAATGTCGGAAACCACTACGGGTTTTCCATTAACAGTTTTGACAAAAGTTGCGCCCAATTCTTCCAAGTCGTTGGTGCGCGCCATTCCGCGTAAAGCGTATTCGTTGCTGTAGTCGCGAAGCACGCCACCTATAGAGTTAGCGCTCATTGTGCGGCCTACCTGCGCCAACTCGTCCATCGTAACGCCGTAGATATTCATTTTCTGCGGATCGGCAAGAATTTGGTACTGTTTGTAATCGCCGCCGATTATTGTAACCTGCGACACACCGCCGGTGGCAAGAATAGCGGGTTTTACCAACCATTCTGCCAAGGTGCGCAAATCCATCAATGTGGAAGCCCCTTCTAATTCCTCCGAAGGAGAAGAGGTTGCTTGCAAACCTACAAACAATATTTCGCCCATCACGCTCGATTGCGGTGCAAGTACAGGCACAACCTCGGCAGGCAAGGCATTGGCAAGCGTTACCATTTTTTCGCTGACAATTTGCCGTGCTTTGAAAATATCCGTTCCCCAGTCGAACTCAACCCACACGAATGAAAATCCCTGTGAGGAGTTAGAGCGAACGCGGCGCACATCGGTTGCTCCGTTTACCGCTGTTTCGATATGGAAAGTTACAAGGCGCTCCACCTCTTCGGCCGACATACCGTGCGCATCAGTCATTACTACTACTGTAGGGGCTGTGAGGTCGGGGAATACGTCCACGTCCATTTTTTGCGTGGTGTACAATCCGCCTATCGTCAACAGCACCGCTCCCAACAATATGAATAGTTTGTTGTGGATAGAGAATTTTATGATTTTATTTAACATCGTTTTAAAATTTTGGATTTTGGATTCTGAATTTTAAATTATTGCGAAGTTGCGTAATTCAAAATTTAGAATTTTAAATTTTCCCCTGCATTGTTTTAATAATATTATCTTTCTTCATCTTGTACTTCAATTCAAAATTTCAATGTACGTGTCCTGCGTGAGCATCCAATGCTCCCGAAGCCTGCGATAGTTTAACTAATATTGCACCTTTACTTACTACGCGGTCGCCTGCCGCAACACCATCTTTGATTTCGATACGAATACCGTCGGTTACGCCTGTTTTGACAGCGCGTTTTTCAAAAAATTCGGGCGTGAGTTGTACGAAAACAAAATAGTTGCCCATTTCTTCAATAATTGCCTCGTTGGGAACAGTAACGGCTTGCGCAATGGTTTGCGTTTTGATAAACAACTCTACGAAACTGCCTGCTAACAATCCTGCCTTATTGTTTACTTGAAGCACAACAGGGATAAGCGGATTATTGACATCTGCCGATTTTCCGTAAGAAAGCACGCGCCCGCTCAATTCTTCAAGTGTATAGATGCGGTTACTGTTCAGTATGCGGATATTTGCAGATGTGATATTATTCAGCAAATCAAAATATTTTGGTTGCAATTCGGCTTTTAGAAACAAATCTCGGTTTTGTGAAACCACCAAAACAGGCTGCCCCGCTTCAATATACTGCCCGTTTTGCACCAACACGCGCGTAACAAACCCTCCAATCGGCGAACTGATATTTTGTTTTCCTGCCGAAAAATTGTTCCGCAGATTGTTGTATGCGGCTTCGGCGCTTGCAAATTCTGTTTTTGCTTTCAACAGATCGCTTTGCGAAACGATATTGTCTTTTGCCAATTCCGTTTTACGCTCGTATTCGGCTTTTGCGCGGTTATATTCGCTTTCGGCTTCGGCATAGCGTACTGCGAGGTTATTGTCAGCCGTTGCGCTCCCGTCAATGGAGAAGAGCGTTTGTCCTGCCGTAACGGCTTTACCTTCTACTATATTAGTGTTAAAAAATGCTGTTCCGCTAGCTTTGGCAACAATAATCCGCTCGTCGCCCTGCGAAGGTTGGATTTGCGCAGTTGTGCGAATAACTTGTCCGAAAACTTCACGGCGGGCTTCGGCGGTAGCGAAGTCTATTTTCCAACTTTGTTCTTTGGTAAACACAACGCCGTTGCTGCTTTCTGCTGCATCGTGGGCGGCGGCGTGTTGCGCATCGTGTTCATCGGTAAAAACCGTGATATTGGGAACAACAATTTGTGAAACGCCTTTAGTTGTTTTAATGTCGAATATCAATTTGCCCCTTCCTGCTGCTGTTGGTTGTAAGGAAAACAGGTAAATACCTGTTCGTGTTGCTTGTTCAAGTGTTTGACGAATGCCGTCGGTGCCAACAATCAGGCTAATTGTTACGCTACCTTCAGCAAGCGGTTTAAAGTTTTCCAAATGGGAAAAATGGGCGAGAATATCGCTTGTTTGCCCAACAACGAAGGGTGTGGCTTCGGCGAAAAGTTCAAAACCGGCGTTATAAGCGGCCAATTGAAGGCTTTCGCCGTGGCCGGTGCAGGCCTCAGAATTTTGATTATTTCCACAACTGATTGAAATAGCGACTGCGAACAACGCCGCTATAACTATATGATATGTTTTCATCTCTCTTATGGTTTAATGAGTGTGCGTACACCCCTCATGACTGTACGACTGTGGCGCCGTATCGGCTTTGATGGTGCTGTCGGCTTCCGCTTTGAAACTTTCTTGTGCAGGTGCTTGTTGCCCTGTGCTTGTTTGATGTTCATGTGCGCAATTTTCGCTGTGTGTATGCGTGTTCTGATTGTTTGAACTTCTGCCGCCACAAGAGCTTAAACCTAATAAGGCAGCTAATAAAACGATAAGGGTAATTTTTGTTTTCATATTGTTTAAATTTTAAATTTTGAATTATGGATTATGAATTATGGGGAATACTAAATTTTAAAAGAAGGAAGATAAAATATTCATTCTTTAAAAAGATTAACAAAAATAGTTATAGATATGTTAATCAAGTAAATTTAGAATTCAAAATTCAGAATTAAATAGAGGGGGGCGCTCTCAATCCTAAGGACTGAGCAACAAATTCGGAGTAAAAGAGTGGCACATAAGGATTTTGCCGAAAATGAATTTCTGTGCCATTAATAAAATCTTGTGTATTTAAATTATTAGAAATCAGCGCATATAATACTTTTCCACAATCACAGTTTATATGTGAACGGCAAGTAATTTTTATATTGTTGTGTGCTGAAAAATAAACATTATCAATAATGCAACATTTATCGGAAAGAGGCTTTCCTTCATGTTTATAAGTTTGAAAATCAAATTGTTCGCAGCCATACGCTTCTTCACAGTCGTTACAATGAGCATCAAAAAAGCATACAATTGCATCTTCATGGTGATGATGATGGGGTATAACAGCATGAGCCAGTAAAAGAATATTGGCTAACAAAAGTGCTGATATACAAACTACTTTCTTTGACATTGTTGTCAATTTCATTGAATAAAAGACAAAGGTATAATTTTTTTTTAAATTAATAAAGTATTACATTTTTTTGTACCTTTGTAGTTTGAAATATTGTCCTGTGGTGTAATGGTAGCACATCAGATTCTGGCTCTGCTTGTCTGGGTTCGACTCCTAGCAGGACAACTTAAATATACTTGCGCTGTTGAAAAACAACTTACCACTCAAATAAAATTCACTATGTTAATACAAATATTTGGCTGAAAGCCAAAAACCCGATGGCAACGCCTCTGGGAATGAAAAATGATAATAAACATACGCCCTGAAAGGGCAGATTAATACAATAAAAATATGGCACAATCGTTATCAAAATTATTTATTCACATCGTTTTCCATATTAAAAAAGGAAGCGTGGAAATAGATAAAACCATTAGCAAAGAGTTATATGCCTACATGGGCGCAATCATTAAAGACAATGAATCAATCCCTATTTCGATTAACGGAACTGCCAACCATATTCATATTTTATGTGTAATGTCGAAAAACATAGCGCTTTCAAAATTGGTAGAAGAAATAAAAAGACATAGTAGCCGATGGATTAAAACCAAAGGAGAACAGTACAGTCAATTTGCATGGCAAGGAGGGTATGGTGCCTTTTCCGTTAGCTCATCTTTACATGATAGAACAAAACGCTATATTGAAAATCAGGAAAATCATCACAAAAAAACGACTTTTAAAAATGAATATCTCTTATTCTTGAGGAAATATGGGATAATTTATAATGAACATATTTATGGACGGATTGATTATTAATTTGCCCTTTCAGGGCGTATTTTTTCATCACACATATATTCATGCGAGCCTGTGAAGAATTTTGTGTAAATGTATCTTTTGCGATGTAAGGATTCATAGTATTAATTTTGGTCAAAGATAATGATAAATTGGTTAAGTATTACTCCCCAGTTTCGGATAGGCA
>JAIRUB010000224.1 GCA_031254635.1 Prevotellaceae bacterium
CTACATTCCCTTCCCCAAGCCTTTGGTCGCCGGATAGCGATGAGCCTTTCAGCAATACTGCATCTGATTACCGCCGGTATAGTAATATTTGTCGGCATACTTTTGACTATGGCTTGGCTATATTGGATAGGCGCTTTCTTGTTTATCATCATGCTTTTCTACCAGCATCTTATTATCAAACCCAATGATTTGTTGCGCCTCAACGCAGCCTTTTTTATCACTAATGGCATTGCCTCCGTAGTATTTGCGGTGTTTACGATTTTAGACGAAATTTTGTTTTGAATAAGTAAACCGAAAACAGTTCAGCAACTAAACAATTCAACAAAGTTGCTGCACAAGCTGCATATTTATACAGGCTACTAAGGCGGCTGTTTCCACGCGCAGGCGGGTATCGCCTAAGCTCACAGCTTTAAATCCATACTGCAAGGCTAATCTTATTTCTTCTGTTGAAAAATCCCCTTCCGGACCTATCAGGATAAGCGCTTTGGAACAGCCTTTAAGCGCTTGCAACAAAAGCAATCGCTCGCCTTTGGCGCAGTGGCAAATAAGTTTTTCTCCATCGAAAGGCTGAGCAATAAATTGTTTGATGTCCGTTAATTTTTGTAATTCGGGAAGTCGTGTTTTCAGCGATTGTTTCATTGCCGAGACAACTATTTTCTCTGCCCGTTCATGTTTTAAAAGCCGTCGTTCCGAATGCTCGCAAAGAACAGGAGTGATAATATCAACGCCTATTTCAGTGATTTTTTCGAGCAGCCACTCATAGCGCTCCATATTTTTGGTAGGCGCTACAGCCAAATGCAGAAAGTAAGGATGCCTGCCAAAATCTTCTTCCCGATGTGTCACCTCCACACGGCATGCCTTAGGATTTGCATCGGTAATGCGGGTGGTATAAAGCGTACCATGGCCATCAGTAAGGTGGACTTCATCACCAAGAGTGAGGCGCAATACGCGAATACAATGCTTCGATTCCTCTTCGTTCAGCTGGTAGAAATTTTCGCTAATATCAGGCGTATAAAAAAGATGCATGGTATTATTTTTTACAAAGATAGAAATTTTGTTTTTCTCAAAAAAGTATTTATCTTTGTAGCGTAATATTAACTTATAATAAAACATACCACTCATGGATACTGTTGTATTGCAACGTCAATTAAACACGCTTAACGTGAACAGGCAAGCAAAGGAAGCTATTCTTACGGTTATCGATTTAAAAATCAATAGCGAAATGAAAGAAGTAATAACGCGCATAGATCAGATGGAAAAACGTGTAGACCAACGTTTTGAATTTGTAGACCAGCGTTTTGAAGCAATGGAACAACGTATGGACCAGCGCTTTGAAGCGATGGAACAACGTATGGACCAGCGTTTTGAAGCAGTTGATCAACGCTTTGAAGCGGTTGATCAGCGCTTTGAAGCTATGTACCAACGTACTGAAATTATGGATAAGCATTTTTATACACAATTATCCACGTTGAAATGGATGATTGGCATATTTGCAACCACGATGAGCGCCATTATGACTGCTATGCTATTGAAAGGCTAAATGAAACGCATAGGCCTTTTATCTGATACCCACGGCTGTTTCGATGAGAAACTGTACCGCTTTTTCGACAATGTCGATGAATTATGGCATGCCGGCGATATCGGAAATGTTGATTTAGCTGATAAAATAACTGCATTTAAACCCCTAAAGGCCGTATTCGGTAATTGTGATGATTGGCATATTCGTGCTATTTATCCTGAAACACAGCGTTTTACCGAAGAAGGGGTTGAAGTGTTGATGATGCACATCGGCGGTTACCCCTGCAATTATGCGCATACAGCACGTCGAATGATTGAAGTGGCGCCGCCTAAACTTTTTATTTCCGGACATTCTCATATTCTGAAAGTAATGAACGATAAACATTTTCTTTTATTACATATCAACCCCGGCGCAGCAGGTATTCAAGGTTTTCATCAGGTGCGTACAGCAGTTCGTTTTATTATAGATGCAGGCAATATCCGCGACATGGAAGTAGGGGAGTGGCCTCGTTCCGATTTGTGAAATTGGGAAAAAATAGCCACCTTTGCTTGTAGAAAAACAAAAAGATGGACTTTACTCCTCGCTTGCGCGATACGGAAAAAGGCAGGGAAATATTTGACCCTGTGCGAAAAAGGTATGTGATATTGACCCCAGAAGAGTGGGTTCGGCAACAAACATTACATTTTTTAGTTGCCGAATGTGAAGCGCCGCTATCCTTAATCGGAGTAGAAATTGTAGTTCCCTTAGGAAAACGCAGCCTTCGGGCCGATATTGTTGTCTATGACCGTAAGGCTGCACCCCTGCTAATAGTAGAATGCAAGGCCGAAAAGGTAAAAATTAATAGACAAACCTTCATGCAAATTGCTGGATATAACCTAACTTTGCAAGTCCCTTGGTTGATGGTGAGCAATGGCCGGCAACTTTATTGCTGCAGGTGGAACGCCGCTTCCAAAGAATATGATTTTGTAACCCAAATGCCTAAATATAACGAATGGTAATGAAAAAACAAATACTGCTTACTGCTTACTGCTTACTGCTTACTGCTTACTGTCTACTGTGTACTACTGCTTGCAACAACTCAGTGAATGTTGACCATATCTCTGTGGAAATAGAAATACAGCGCTTCGATAAAGAGCTGCTATCGGCTGCGACAGATACAACGCTTATTCCCTTATTGCGTGAAAAATATGGCTCATTTTTCGAATTTTATAATGTACGTGTTATCGAAATAGGAAATAGTCAAGGCCCTTATTATACTTCCATGTTGTATGATTTTATGCAAGCTGAAGTGGTAAAAATGGCTCATCATAAAGTAGAAGAAGTTTTTCCGGATGACAAGGTACTGAATGCTCAACTAACTAATGGCTTTAAACATTTAAAATACTATTTTCCTGATATTCCTGTACCGAAAATTTATGCTTACGTGTCG
>JAIRUB010000030.1 GCA_031254635.1 Prevotellaceae bacterium
TGGCAAACATTATAGCCGACTCCCGTATAATTCGTTCTTTTGTCCGATTCATTATAATAATGTTTTCAAAATTTCGACAAAGTTATACAAGAAAACTGAAAAAACAAAAAAAGTTTTCTCGTTTTTAACAAAAATTTAACATTCTATCGCTAAATTTTATACCTTTGCAAAATCAATTAAACCCTAAACTCGAAACCCGAAATCATTAAACTATCAATATTATGAAAAAATTATTTATCTCATTATCAGCTATTTTTGTGCTGTTTTCTTGCGGCCAAAAGGCGAACTATACTGTTAATGGTACCGTTGCCGGTATTGAAGACGGTACTAAAATTATGCTTTCTCGTATGGAAAATCGTAACCCGGTGGCAGTAGACAGCGTTATCGTTGCCGACGGCATTTTCAAATTCCATGGCTACCTGCCGGTAGAAATATATTATCTTTCCATACCTGAAGTAAATAAATCGTTTGCTTTCTTTGTTACCGGAACCAATGAAACGATGGATATTATGTTAGATGGCGAAAATTTGCCGAATAGTACCATTTCCGGTAGTGCATTGAATGATTCTTATGTTAATTATCAGCAGGAACTTCAGGTTATAACCTCACAGTTATCGGAGTTGGTTACTAATTATTATGCTGAGGTAAAGATTGTTAAAGATGATAAAAAAATGAAAGAGACCGAAAAAGAAAAGAAATTGGCTGAATTGGAAGAAAAGATAGAGACAGAATATGAACAATTAGACAATCAAAGGAATGAATGCACCAAATCATTTATTTTCGCTAATGCCGATAATGTTGTAGGGCAAAGTGTGTTAATGCAAGCGCCATACACTCTAAACAGTGAAGAATTAACGGTTTTCGTTGCCGATATTAAAGATAGAAAAAACATTCTTTCTAAAAGAATCATAGAACGTCTTGACAATGTAAATAATAGCGCTGACGGCAAGCCCTTTATCAATGTTGAATTGCCCGATCGCGACGACTTAGCCATACAACTTTCTACATGGGTGGGTAAAGGCAACTATGTGCTGATTGATTTCTGGGCTTCGTGGCGTGGCCCTTGCCGCCGCGAAAATCCTAATGTGGTAGCCATGTATGAAAAATACCATGAAAAAGGTTTGGATATCGTGGGTATTTCACGCGACCGCGCTAAGGAACCCTGGCTAGAAGCCATTGAAAAAGACGGTTTGGTGTGGCATCATGTGTGGGATAAAGAAGGTATAGCCGCTCAAAAATATGCGGTAGACTTCATTCCCACTCTTTTCTTGCTCGGACCTGAAGGAAATATAATAACCCGCGGCCTACGTGACGAAAATTTGCGTGATAAATTAGCTGAAATCTTCGGAGAAGAACTTCCCGAAGAATAAATTTAATCCTGTAAAAGCATACAGATGATGCAGATTTAAAAGATTCTTACAGATTTTAAATCTGCGTTTATCTGTGTCATCTGCGTGCTAAAAACAAACAATGGAACTTATTACCGATGTGGTGAAAAACACCTTCCTGATTACCGGCCTGGTAATGGTGATGATGTTGTTGATTGAATATTTAAACATTCATTCGAATGGCCGTTCATTTAACCGTTTGGAGCAATCGCGTTTCGGGCAGGTGTTGCTTGGCGCATTGCTGGGTCTTATTCCCGGCTGCATCGGCGGTTTTGCATTGGTTTCATTGTTTACCCACAGGATTGTAAGCTTCGGCGCACTCATCGCTATGATGGTTGCCGCCACCGGCGACGAGGCCTTTATTTTGTTTGCTGTTATACCCAAAACCGCCTTAGTATTAAATCTTACTTTATTTTCATTGGCCATAGTTGTTGGTTTGCTGGTTGAACGTTTTGTGAAACGTTTTCCTGTGCCTTTTACGCGGCAACATTTTGCCATACACGAGTATGAAAGCTGCGCCCATGGCGGATCAACCAAAATCAACATACGGAAAATAGCGTACAACCTCCGACATATTTCTTTTCAACGGGCACTGCTCCTGTTCGGCTTGCTGCTCTTCGTACTGAGTATGTTGTTCGGACTGTTAGAGCACGACCATGCCTCACACGCGCATGTCCATAGCGAAGCCTGTAGCCATCACCACGATGCTATGAACTTCCTTTTTTCCGAACGTTGGATGAATATACTGTTCGGCTCTCTGAGTATTGTAGTAATGGTGTTTATAGCTGCGGTTGACGAACATTTTTTGGAAGAACATCTTTGGGGACATATCATCAAAAAGCATTTTTTAAAAATATTCTTATGGACTTTTGGCGCACTGCTATTTATCCAACTGCTACTGCAACATTTCGATATCACCGGTTGGATTAGCGACAATCCTTTGCCCATATTGTTAGCAGCAATACTTATCGGGCTTATTCCAGAATCGGGACCGCACATCATTTTTATTACCCTTTTTGCTTCGGGACACATTCCTTTCAGCGTTTTATTAGCAAGTTCTATTTCTCAGAATGGCCATACCACGTTGCCGCTATTAGCCGAAAGCAAACGCGGCTTTCTCAGCGCAAAATTACTCTGCGCCGCTATAGCCTTTGTAGTAGGATTTGCAGTGCTGGTGTTAGGATATTAATTATTGGTTATTTGTATGTCAATCGATTAATAATGCAGATTATTAAAAATCCTATAAAGAAATGGTCCCGGCAGAAAAGTTAAGCAAGATAAAAAGCAAACCAACATGGTAGAAAGTTTTAACAGACAAATAAGACAGTTTTTAGCGAGATTCAGAAGGAGGACTAAGTGCTATTCTAAGAGTATTGAAATGATGATTTGTTCTCTCAAGCTGTTGATGGCAAAGCAAAATGGATTGATATCTATACAAATTTACTAATTCCTAAATTTTAAATTTTGAACTTAATTATTTTTTGTCTACCTTTGTCTTAATTATATATCAGTATAGGGAATCTCGTGAAAGTCGAGAACAGTACCCGCTGCTGTAATCCTTTCCGCCGATGGGCGGATGTTTAGTACCAGCCACTGTCAATGAAAATTGGTGGGAAGGCCTTGAACGAAAAGGGAAGTCAGAAAACCTGCTGCTATATAAGAAAAAATATTAATCGAAAACTTTCGGGAGAAAAAGTACGATGACAAGAGAACTTGCAACTTTTTTTTTAATAATAATATTTTATAGCTCTCCTTACATGGGTAGGGCTATTGATATAGCTCATGCTACCGATACTGTTCGCCAACTGCAAGAGGTGAAGGTCTTTGATTATAAATTGCCAGGGCCATCAGAAAACAAGAAGTATAGTGCAGGCACGGGTTTTATACATTTCAACAATCAACAATTATTACCTGCTCAACACCTTAGCTTGGGGAATTACTTAGAAACGCAAACAGCTATATTTATTAAAGAAAGCGGAAAAGGAATGCGTTCGTCTGTTTCTATCAGGGGAACATCGGCAGCACATACTACGGTAAAATGGAATGGCCTAAGTTTGGCTATGACAACCATGGGGCAAACGGACTTCAGCCATTTACCGCTGTTATTCTTTGACGAGGTGTCGGTACATTTGGGCGGAGAAAGCGCCCTGTATGGCAATGGTACAATGGGCGGCAGCATTATGATGAGCACCTTGCCGAAATTTGAGCCGAAAGTGCATGGCAGCGTACATCAAAGCATAGGAAGTTATGGATATACTTTTTCGGGACTGATATTGCGTATTGCCGGAAAAAATTGGGAAAGCCGAACAAATTTACTTTATACAGAGGCACGCAATAATTATACCTTTAAAAATACCACCACTTACGAGCATCGACGAGATACCTTAAAAAATGCAGCCTATAAAAATTGGGGCGTTTTACAGGAATTTTACTACAAACCGAACGGTAAACACTTGCTTTCCGCACGTTTTTGGTATATGGATTTTTATCGTGAAATTCAACCTCCTATGTCGTCCACAAAAGAGGTAAGGAAACAGTATGACAATATTACCGACCGTAATTTTCGAACTTTATTGAATTATCAGGGCGAAATAACCTCTTTTAAAATCAACGCTCAGGCCGGTTATGCCCACGATTATGAACTGTTTAAAATAGATGTTATTGCTGCCGACAAACTGCCGGTATTGGTGGATGCGGAATATAAACAAGCCCAATGGTCGGTAAAAATCGGAGCGAACAGTGAATATATCAAGCCAGAAGTATATTCGTATGCTGCCGGCATTGAGGAGTGGCGCACCGATTGTTATCTGTTTGCGCTTTGGAAACCGACAGCACAATGGAATGTAAGTGCCGGACTTCGGCAACTATGGGTAACCGATGTAACGGTGCCCTTGGCGCCATCATTGGGCGCTTCGTATGCCTTGTGGCAGAATGCTAAACATGAATTAAAGTGGCGGACGGCTTTCTCGCGAAATATAAAAATTCCTACCCTGAACGACCGCTATTGGGGAGGGTTGAAAAACACCCACCTGAGACCCGAAATCGGCTTATCGGGTGAAACAGGCTTCAACTATGACTATACCCCACGCTCCGGATTTAGTTTGAAGGCTGATATCACGGCTTATTACAACCGTATTTCCGACTGGATACATTGGCGCCTGATAGACAGCATGGCCTATCCGATAAATATGAATTTGGTGGACTCGTATGGTATAGAATTGGCAATACAGTTAGTTCAACTATTGGTAGAATGGCGAATGGAGTGGAAAGCCAATTATGCGTACACGCCTGTAATTAAACGCGAAGGAATAAATGAATTGGCGACAGGAATAGGCTATCAGGTCCCTTATCAACCTCGGCATGTGGCAAATGCTATATCGAAGGTCGGCTATAAGAAAATTTTTGGGCAGGCCGGATTTCATTTGATAGGCTCCCGACATACCACCGACAGGTTTGAAGTAACGAACGCTTATGCCTTGTTAGATTTGTCGCTTGGTTATACCTTAGACGTAAACCCGTTATCCTTAATGCTATTACTGCAAGTCAACAATGTGACAGGTACTAACTACCAAAACATGCACAATTATGCTATGCCCGGACGAAATTATGCTATTATCTTACGATGTTCTTTTTAACGATAATTTTTAAAACATACAATTATGAAAACGATTAAAAACATTTTTTTATTAGCCTTTATGGCTGTAATCCTAAATGCTTGCCTCGGCGACGTGACTATTCCTCAATATGACGATATTGTGATAGTTATTAATGAAGGTAATTATTTAAGTAGAAACGGCGACATCAGTTATTACTCCGAGACTACCAAAGAAGTGAAAAACAAAGTTCTGACCGGAGCCAACGGCATCACCTCTCTGGGGGCCATTATTCAATCGGCTGAAGTGTTCACCAATGGTGGGCTTTATGTGGTATGTAATAATGATGATAAAATTGAGGTTTTTAATGCCACTACCGGCAAGGTATGGATGCAACCTTATACTGCTCACCTGTCAACTCCCCGTTACATTACCGCCGGAGGCGGCAGGCTGTATATTACCAACCGAGGCGAGGGCGTAGATGAAGATGGCTCCGGCTGGTTAGTTTACCCTCATGCTTATGTTTTAGTACTGCAATCCGATAGCTGGAGTAAGGTTACAGAAATTCCCTGCAAAGATGCTGAAGAACTCTTTTTTCATAATATTCATAACAAATTATACGTTGCCTGTAGAGAGGGCGTAGCGGTTATCGATCCGAACACCAATCTGGTAGAAAAGACGCTTAATAACGGTCTGTTCGGCGGCGCCAAGTCTTTAGCTGTTGCCGGAGGAGTACTGTGGGCATCCTTTCCCGCTGAGCAAAAACTCTTGGCCATTAATTTAACGAATGATACGGTAGTAGACGATTATCCAATGCAGATTGATGAATTTTCTGGAAAAATTGCAACTAATGGCGCAAAAATTTATTCTTTTAAATCAGAACTCAACGCTGACTGGACTCCTAATAAGGCTACTATTTATGAGTTTGATGTGAACACCAAAGCAGCGCCTATTGTTTTTGTTGAAGTGACGGGTGCATGGTTTTACAGTGTGGGCGTAAGCCCGTTTACAGGGAATGTATATACAGCTAATGTAGATTTTGAGAATAACAGCCTTATGTTGGTATATGATTCTTTCCGCAATGAAATTGCCCGAAAAGAAGTTGGCATAGGAACCTGCGGATTCCGTTTCCTAAGCCTCGTTATGCAGGAATAAAGACAATGAACAATTAATAATAAATAATGAATAACGAAATTTTTTTTAATAGGGATATTCAGTAAAATCAAAAAAATCCTGCTAATGGTAAAACATTTAGGCAGGATTTTCATCCTAATTTTTGACCATTAGACCGAATTTTTCTACTTTGGCTATTATTCTTACAGCGTTGGCAGTATGTATTCCAAAGAATATCCACAAAATTTCTGTTGATTTTGTGCAGGCAGAAATTTTATCAAGGCCATAACAACCCGCTCGCCCTTTGCGGACAAAAAAAGTGGTAATATTTCTTTTGGAACAATAGCTTCGATTGTAGTTCGTGGCATAGATGCTATCAGTTGCCAAGTGTGTTACCCGTCGGCGGAAAAATTGTTGATGTTTGTTGATACAAAATTTTCTTAATAACAGATAATCGCTTATGAGATTGCGCAGAAAATCTTAACCGGTTATGCTTTGTTTTGACTGTCTGATCTAATATCACAACTAATTTGTTTAGTAAATGCAACAGGCTGCGTATCAACACCCGGATCTCTGCTTGATTCCGTTTTTGAAGTTAGTCAACGGGTTCAGGGGAGGAATGCGTATTCTGCAAAACAGTTGATAATGAATGTTGGCATTCAACTGCATAATCAAATCACGGTCTGAAGCACCGCTGTATGACTTAAGAAACATTAACGCCACTTTACCCTCCGGATGAAAATAAGTTTTGCGACCTAACTGATTTTCTTCTAATTTTGCCCATAATCCTTGAAAATGTCAAACTCGGTAAAACTGATGGTGGGTCGTAATTCGGATTTTTTTTGTATCTTGTGCGCATATCTTTTGGTTTTAATTACCCCGATTTTGGCAATGAAACCGTATTTTAGTGGTAATGCACGGCAGCCACAAAAAATCCCAACATCTTCAAAATGAATTTATTGGGATTTGAATTTTATTTACTGAATAGCCCTAATTATATAAAAAAAATTTATTGAAACGAATTTCAATAAACTTTCTTCTATTTTAAGACTTAATTCGTGGACTAAAAAGCTATCGTTATTCCAAAGAGCAGGGTGGAAGTGTTTAAGTTTAGTCCAAAAATGCTTTGATCTCCGGGGAGGTCCCAAAAACCAAGGTCGCCGAAAGTAGCATGGATGGCAAAACTATCGCTTAAATTGTAGGAAACGCCGGGCCTGATGCCTGCATAAAACATATTACTTGCTTTTGATGCATTTTCATGTTTAGATGACAGAAAGCTAACACCGGCCTGCAAGTATAAACCGAAACGTTCTGCTTTTATCGGATAAAAGCGGGCATAAGGGCTAACTCCCCAAATAGTTGTACCGGTACTGTTGTCGCCAACCTTATCAGATTTGTAGTTAAAGCCTGCGCCCAAACCAACAGCAAACCTTTCGGTGATAAAATAACCAAACTCGGGAGCAATACCGAAAAGGATACTGCTATGGTTGTCATCTGTTTTTTGATAGATAACACCGGTACCAAGCCCAGTAGATTCCATTCCGCCGACACCTATTTGAACGCCGCTAAGTCCCAAATAAAACTTTTTCTCCTGCGCAAAAGCGCTTCCTGCCACAACAAAGGCAAGTACAATAGTTAAAATTTTTTTCATACTTTTTAATTTTTAAGAAACTGTTTAAATTTTTATCGCCGCAAAGATAATATGACGACTCGAAATATACAATTTGTTTTATACTATTTCATCAAATATTAATATTCCCTTTAATATTATTTTACCGATTAAAGGCGTGGTAAAGGCGTAGGGCATAAATGCACAAGTAGGAATGGGCTTAGTGATAATTACATTTGCAACTTTTCCGCGGGCAATACTGCCGTGCGTATCGCTAATGTCCATAGCATAAGCGCTGTTAATGGTGGCGGCATTAATAGCCTCTTCGGGCGTCATTTTCATTTGTATGCAGGCCAATGACAGCATGAATTTCATATCGCCGGCAGGCGAAGAGCCGGGGTTATAGTTGGAGGCAATGGCCACCGGCAACCCGGCATTAATCATTGTGCGGGCAGGCGGATAAGCCACTGCTAAAAAGAAATTAGAACCGGGCAACAAGGTGGGCATAGTATCGGAAGCCAATAGGCATTTGATTTCTTCTTCGCCCGTATAATCTAAATGGTCAACCGATATAGCGCCATATTTTACGCCGGCTTGAATACCGCCGGAACAGGACATTTGGTTAGCATGAACTTTAGGTATTAATCCGTAATGCAGTCCGGCCATTAGGATACGCTCCGTATCTTCAACGGTGAAAAATCCCTGTTCGCAGAACACATCAATATAGTCGGCCAATTCTTCTGCAGCTATTTGCGGGATCATTTCATTAATAATAAGGTCAACATAGTCGCTTTGCCGGCCCTTATATTCGGCAGGCACGGCATGCGCCCCTAAGAAGGTAGCTTTGATGGTAAGCGGAGTGTCGGCTTTCAGGCGACGGATTACCCGCAGCATTTTCAATTCATCGGCGGTATTGAGGCCGTAGCCGCTTTTAATTTCCACAGCTCCCGTGCCGAAACGTATAATTTCATTGATGCGCTCTATCGCTTGAGCATATAACTCATCTTCAGAAGCATCGTGCAGTCGTTTAGCCGAATTCAGAATGCCGCCGCCGCGTTTGGCAATTTCTTCATAGCTTAGTCCGCGTATTTTATCTATATATTCAATTTCGCGGCTTCCTGCATATACTATATGTGTATGCGAATCGCAGAATGAGGGAAACACCATGCCTCCTCCGGCATCTATAACATCAGTGTTCGCGCCTACCGCCGGCAGTTGCGCCATTGGGCCAAAATCTTTAATTAATCCATCTTCTATTAGCAGGAAGGCATTATCAATGCAAGCCAATGAATCCATGTCTGCACCGCAAACTTTGGCGTACAGCGTTTCTTCCACCTGCACCAATTTTTTAATATTTGTGATAATCACCATATATTTAAATTACGAATAAAAAAAAATTTAACTTTATAACTACTTCACGCAGGCTAATGCTGCTACGCTTACTTTGCAGCCCTCGATATTAACCAAATGTTGTGCGCAGGCTTCAATGGTAGCGCCGGTGGTAATCACATCGTCAACCAACAGTACATGTTTGCCCTGCACGGCGTTTGGCCGTTTAACCGCAAATACATCAGCCACATTTTGCCAGCGTGCTAAGCGGGTTTTGCGGGTTTGGGTAGCGGTAAATTGTCCGCGGACAACCGACTGTGTGTCTAATTTCCAACCTGTAGCTTCGGCAATGCCAATGGCTATTTGCTCGCTTTGATTATAACCTCGCTGACGTTGTCGTTTCGGATGTAAGGGTACAGGAATAATAGTGTCGATTGTTTGGTATAAGGCCGCCGATTTTAATTCTAAGCCTAAGCGGCGGCCGAGTTCTATTCCTACATTTATTTTACCCTTATACTTTAATTTGTGTAAAAGATGCCTATAGCGGCTTCCCTTGTTAAAGAAAAACAAGGCGCACACATGCTCCAGCTTTACTTTTCCCCAAAATAGTTGTTCCATATTATTCCCCGCCTCGTTCCAATAGCCGGTGCGCGGTAGGTGGTAAAGGCAGTTGAGGCACAACACCTGTTCACGATGGTGCAAGGCTGCTCCGCAGGCCTCGCATTGGCGCGGATAGATTAGCGCAATGAATTGCAGTATGGGGTGCTTTAAAAACATGAGTACAAAGATAGTTAAAAGTTTGTAAAGTTAAAAGTTTATAAAGTTTTAACTATCTTTGCAGCATGCAACAGCCTGAACAACGTATTGCGGATTTTTTACGGAAGCATCATGTACTTACATTAGCTACTTGTACAGAAGGCATCCCCTGGTGCGCATCGGTATTTTATGTTTATATGCCGGCTGAAAATTTATTAATTTTTACCTCTGAATACCCTACCCGTCACATACAGGAAGCTGCGCAAAACGATAAGATAGCCGGAACGGTAGCTTTGGAAACAAAACAAGTGGGACTTGTACGCGGAGTACAGTTTCAAGGTCGGATATTTGAACCGACAGATGATTTGCGGCAAAAAGCAAAACGCGCCTTTTTAGCAAGTTTCCCTTATGCGATTTTAAAACTAGCTCCCTTTTGGGCGATTGAACTTTATGTTATAAAATTTACAGATAACCGTTTAGGCTTCGGTAAAAAATTACATTGGACTATTTAGCTTTTTTTGCCACCTTCCTGTCCTTTACCCAAACTTGGCGCTCAAAGGCCTGATCGAGTGAAATCAACGATTCTGTTTTTTGAACATTAGGAATATGTTGAATGGTATTTACCAAAATATCCATCAAATGTTCATGGTTACGACAATATATTTTCAACAATAATTCGTAAGAACCTGTCACAAAATGGCATTCTACCACTTCAGGAATGAGCTTCAAGACTTCTACCGTATCTGAATATTTATCACATTCGTTAATATGTACGCCAACAAAAGCACACACATCCAAACCAAGGTTTTTTGGTTTTACTAAAAGGCGGGAGCCAGTAATAATGCCGGCTTCTTCCATCTTTTTTACACGTTGATGAACGGCTGCGCCGGAAATGCCGCATTCTCTAGCTATTTCCAAAAAGGGCATACGGGCGTTTTTGATTAAAAACCCAAGAATGATTCTGTCTAAACTATCAATGTTATACTGTGCCATAATTCAAATTTGTTCTTAAATGTGTTTACAAAATTAAGGGATAATTCTGAAAGAGATGGAACCCATAGTCGAAAATAAAGATTGTCCGTTTCTATATTATTGATTTACAGTATATTAAATATTTTACAACAAATTTCAACCCTTAATTAGTTGAAATTCTTTTGGATATTGAGAAAATAATTGTACCTTTGTAGTTCTCTTCCTAAAAGAAGTACACTATTTTAAAACGAACTTATTTTTATATTAAAACTTAACAACTATGACAAAAGCAGACATTGTAAATGAAATTGCTAAACAAACCGGCATGGAAAAAGTGGCCGTACAAAAAATGGTAGAATGCATGATGGATTCTGTCAAAGGTGCTTTAGCTAGTAACAAGAATGTTTACCTCCGTGGTTTTGGTAGCTTTATCGTTAAGAAGCGTGCTAAAAAGACTGCCCGTAACATTTCGAAAAACACTACTATTGTTATTCCGGAGCACTTCATTCCTGCATTCAAACCCGCTAAGGTTTTCATGAATAAAGTAAAAAACAACGTAAAAAAATAATCTATGCCTAGCGGAAAGAAAAGAAAAAGACACAAAATGGCTACGCACAAACGCAAAAAACGCTTGCGTAAGAATAGGCACAAGAAGAAAAAGTAGCTTTTTTGGAGTAGCGTAAATTTAATACTAAACCTGAAGAATCGTTATGAATCTTTGGGTTTAGTTTGTTTCTGAGTGTATAGATGGAAAAAGAATTAGACTTAGTAATAGACGTTTCGTCGAGCGAAATAACTGTAGCGCTGTTAGAAGATAAGGTGTTAGTCGAACTAAGCACCGACTACAGCACCTCTCCTTATTCTGTAGGTGATATTTTTTTGGGTAAAGTTACCCGTATTATGCCGGCGCTAAATTCTGCCTTCGTTGATATCAGCGACGACAAGGATGCTTTTGTACAATACCTCGATCTTGGTATCAACTTCAGAACACAAAACCAACTTGTTCAACAATTGGTAGCCGGCAAGGTAAGTAAAGAAGCCTTTACTACTGCACCCAAGGCCAATTTTTTGGGAAAAGAGGGGCAAATAAGCGATGTGCTTTACCCCGGACAGGAAATATTGGTGCAAATTGTTAAAGAACCGATTTCTACTAAAGGCGCTCGTATAACCTGCGAAATTTCTATCGCCGGCCGCAATATTGTGTTAATCCCCTTTGCCAATAAAGTACATATCTCACAAAAAATCACCTCCCACAATGAGCGGAAACGCCTTGAGCGTTTGATGACCAGTATTCTGCCTAAAAATTATGGTGTGGTGGTGCGCACAATTGCCGAAGGGAAGAAAACAGCTACCTTAGCTCCCGAATTGGAAGCATTGGTGAAACGTTGGGAAACCTGTTGCGACAAGATGTGTAAAACCGAAGCGCCGCAACTGTTGGTGAGAGAACTTAACCGCACCTCAACCATTTTGCGCGACTTGCTGAGCGTGTCGTTCAATTCTATTAATGTGAACGACGAAACGGTTTTTCGGGAACTGCAGGAATATGTTTCCGGTATAGCGCCCGAACAGGAAAAAATCGTTAAACTGTATAACGGAAATACGCCGATTTTTGACTATTTTAATGTGTCGAAACAAATACGTTCTGCCTTCGGCAGATTAGTGCCGCTTAAACAAGGCGCATACTTGATAGTGGAACACACCGAAGCGCTTCACGTTATTGATGTGAACAGCGGCATTAGGCTGAAGAGCGCTAAGGATCAGGAGCAGCATGCGCTTAACGTGAATATGGCTGCCGCAGAAGAGATAGCCCGCCAGCTCCGCCTGCGCGATATGGGTGGCATCTTGGTAGTCGATTTCATTGACATGGATAAGCCCGAACATCGTCAGCAGTTGTTCGACAAGATGAAAGAACTAATGGAAAACGACAGGGCCAAACATAATATCCTTCCCTTATCGAGATTCGGGTTGATGCAGATTACCCGCCAGCGTGTGCGGGCAGTGACAGTTATCAATACGTCCGAAACTTGTCCCTCTTGTCAGGGCAAGGGAAAAATTGACGCCTCAGCTGTACGCCTTGATGAAACCATTACTGCCCAGTTGGATTATTTTGTCCGACAACGTAAACTTTCGACTGTTATATTAAAGGTACATCCTTATATAGCCTCTTACTTTACGAAGGGGTTTATCCCGCTTCGTTGGCGTTTGATGTGGCGCTACCACTGCCGCTTCATCATAAAAACCGACATCGGCATGCCTTATTTAGATTTGCAATGGAGCGACAAGGCGGGGAATAAACTGAGTGTGGTATAATTGCAAATGGTTATTTGTTGATTTGCTTATTTGGCGTGAAGCTTTAGATGGTTTGTCACTACTTTCCAACAACCCAATGTCATTGCAAGGGAATTATCACTTTGGTGATTCCGTAATTATTAGAAAAAATTGGTAGTGTTTCAAAACAGCTGAATTAATAATATTTTCCTGTTTTGAAATAATGCTTTTCGATATATATCCCTATCAGTTTATCACGTACTTCTTCGTTTTTTGAGAAGCATATAGTTTTTCGGCAGGTAGCAGACTTGAATATGATTCCCAATTATCCGTACTGTAGCTTCTTATCGGAAAATGTTTCATTTTTTCAAGTAGCTTTCGCAAGTTACATTATCCCGTTTGCCGTTTTGCCAAGCAACTACAACTCCGCTTTTGCAATCCACAGCATACCAAGTCCAACGACGATTTTTCTTATTTCCGACATAACTCCAAAATTCGTCCATCTCAACAGAATAGTTTATATGAACCTCAAGGGCTTCAAGTAAACTGGCTTATGCTTTGTCCAACAAGTAAGGATTAATTTCTAATGGCGTTTTTTAAAATTGCATTGATAACCGTGTAAGGACTGACTCCAAAAACTCTTGCAGTATCACGAATGCCACTGCCATTAGTAGTCATTGATAAAATCTTTCCCTTTACCTCAGGTAAGCGCCCTTTAT
>JAIRUB010000046.1 GCA_031254635.1 Prevotellaceae bacterium
ATGGGCGTGCGGATGCTGGATTTGGTGCAGGAGTATACCGGGCATTCATTCGACCAGGTGCTGGGGCTGTACTATGCGAAGGCGCGGATGTATGATGCACAGGATCGGCGGTTTGTGGCTGTTGATCCAGTTAAGAGGTGGCAAAAAGAACCAGCTGCAACTAACTACTATGTTTATTGTATTGACAATCCGCTAAAGTATGTTGATTTGACAGGAAAGTATTATATACAATTATATTATGACAATAATCTGAAAGAGTTTAGATGTAAGGCTATTAAAGAACCTATACTTATGTCAGGTTTGAAAATTACATCTAGCACCGTGTTATTTGGTGCACTTCAGGGAATAGTTACATCGGCAGAATATAGATACAGCCTTATTGGGGGCAGTTCTATATTTGAAGATTCTACTGCTGATTCAATAATTCAGTCAATTAAGAGCGCTGTATTAGAAAAAGAGATAACAAAACTATCAAAACTTGGAGGTAAGCTTTTTGGATGGGCCGACACTATAGTAGATGTAGTTAGTAGCCTTGTACCTATTTCTGATATTAAGCGTATTGACGATGTCGCTTTTAAACTTTTTGAAATGGCTGGCATTGGTTTGGATGTGAAAAATAGTATTATGTATGATTACGAGTATGGGTTTATTGAGTCAGGGATTTTAATTCTAAAGAGTCAAATGGCAAAAACATACAGATTTATTAATAATAATCTACTTTACTTTTTTGGGATATTCCCGAATACAAGTAAAACTTTTTGGCAAGTAGATCTTGAAATTAATAAGCCAGCATTTTTCGAAAGTAGCAATGATGTAGCGGATAAATATTATAGTCGCTTACTTTGTGCACTAATTGATGCTCGTAATAATAGACTTATAAGACCTGGAGATGAATATGTATACATGAGAGAAGAAATCAGTAGATATATATATAGCTGGAAAAATCGGTTGGCTGATGTAATTCAAGAGTTTAAAAAGTATATCTACCCAGAATCAGTTATAAAAGCTCTTTAAAAACCGCGATATGGTTTGGTAAGTATATTTCATTTTTATGAAACATACTTGCCAAACCTTTCTACGAATTAAGTGAACAAACAGATAGATTTGCCAATTGCCAAAAAACTACAAAATAAAGAAATAATCATTGCTTGCACAGTGGATATTAATCTTGTTTGTGTTTATGTAGAATCAACTCTTTAAGTTGCTTAAATTGATTGAGAAAAGCGTGAAGTGGGCTTGAAAAACCCTAAATCCCTTCGCAATAGAGATCAATTTAGCTAATGTGCAGAGCTTTGTGTTAAAAATCTTTACTATGCAAGTAAAGATTTAAAAGAAAACCTTTGGATTACTCACAGATAAATATATAAGCTACTGTGCATAATTAATTAGGGAGGTGTTCTTATTATTAAAAAAGTTTTTATTACCTCATTATCGATACTTATACTTTTTTCTTTTTTAGTTTTCCTTTATTTTCATTATTCAAGCACAACTTCTAAACTGGCTTTAACTCCAAATAATAAACGAGCTGAACTCATTTCAGACTACTCTTTTGATATAAGAATTAGTAATCTTAGCGATGAGAGCTTTTATTTTAATAATGCGTTCTTCTTTTACGCTAATTGGCCAGATGCCCATCTATATAAGCTTAGCAATTGGAAGGAGCTTCAGGTATTATATGATACATTTAGTCCTGAACACGCATTAATTGGCGCTATTACCGATTTGAAACTATTCGAAAATAAAATTATGCTTGGAGCATGGGTTTCAGCGGATATTGAGATTACCGAAAGTGAATTAGTTTGTCTAGATCATAACGGTAATGTGATTTGGCAAACTCGCCCACCTTTTGCGGTATATAACATGGAATTTTTTAATGAAAAGATCATGATCCCTGTTGGCATAACAAAGCAAACAAAAAATCCTACGCTAGATAATCTACCGCAACAGTATATGACCTTTGACTATAATGGCAACTATCTTGGAATTAGAGATTTTAATAGTAATGTAAAGCTGTTTGACAACACATACCTTTCTTTTGATTATCACAATAAAAATGGTATAATAATAACCGAATATAATGCTAATGGAGAGTACAATTTTTCTGTAACATTAAATAATAATAGTGTGTATAAAATTGAAAAGACATTTGCTGGAGATTATATATTTGCCACGCACCCAAATAATGATATTTTCGATGTTAGTATATATATAATAACAAAGAACGGTTTTATTAAGGAAGTAGAAGAACTAAAAGAGTATAAAAAGTATATTAAATCTAAGACATTTTTTCCGTCAATTACAGCAATATGTAAAAATAGAGAAGGGGATATATATCTTTTTATCAATAGTCAAGAAATAACGGGCATTTCCATGACAGATCAACATTTTTTTATTAAACTGGATAGCCAATATAATATTTTAGGCATATGGAAAATACAGTATGATATTGAGCCTAGTTATTATAATAAGTTCTATGTAGATAAAGAAAACATTTTAACTGTCATATCAACTAATAAGGAAATGGCAGAAGAAATTAAGGTTTTTAGAATTCGTGAACAACCTTAATCTACAAATCAAGCACGTAGTTGACGACAAGTACAACAACACCTACACATTTGACAAACGCGGCTACCTGGTGGAAGGGGTCTACAAAGGCAACGGCTCGAACGCCAACTGGCTGGAAGAAAAATATGTTTACGACGCCACCAACCGCATGGTAAAGGGTACAAAATACCTAGGAACGAGCGTAGACTATGAAGATTCCTACTACATCTATAATGGCTTAGGCTATTTGGTTGGCAATGAGTGGGTCATCGCCAAGAACGGCTAAGGCTACCATGGGGTAGGTGCCAACCTTATACCCTCCGGGCAGGTGGGCGGCGTGGTGGTTTGCGACCGGCACACCAACACCACCGGCCAAGGCCATATCAACCCCACCGGCAAAGGCCACACCACCGGCGGCACTACGGGAGGCACTGTGCCGAAGGTAGACAACAAAAAGTTCGCGGTGGTCCATAAAGATTATGTTTTGGACTACACAAGCCCGCTTAAAAATGCTATAATGGAAACAGAAAGCGGCGACGGCGGCCTTACCTACAGATACACTTACGGCCTGCAGAAGGAAAATGTAGCCATTTACGGCATAGCAAACGGGGCGGGCAGCTTATTGCAGAAACAAACCTACCCTACAGGTGCACAGAATATCGTCAAACTGTACTACCACCAGGACCACTTAGGAAGCACAGATTACTTGACTGACAACATCGCCGGTAAAGCTACAAGTTATGCATCATACGACGACTGGGGCAAACTGACTGCCAAGGCCATAGTAAAAATGGGCGTGCGGATGCTGGATTTGGTACAAGAGTACACCGGCCACCCCTATGACCAGGTATTGGACATTTACTATGCGAGGGCCAGGATGTACGATGCTGATGCCAGAAGATTTATGGCAGTTGACCCGGTGAAGGGCGATGTTAGGGGCCCGCAGACGATGGTGCAATACACGTACTGCCTAGATAACCCTGTAATATATTTACAGTGACATAAAATGGGAAAAACAAAAATATGAGGAAACACAAGGCGGACAGGCTTATTGCAGACCGCTTACAAGATGAAAATTTTGTAAGCGGTTTTTTTGTCCATAATTTTATTGAGCGAACACTTTTTAAATCAAATTGTGTCCGCTATTTTTTTTATCAAATACTATTGTAGCAGGTGTATTGCGTATAG
>JAIRUB010000073.1 GCA_031254635.1 Prevotellaceae bacterium
ATATACATTCCCCGATATTTTACTGTTGTTTATATAAAATTCAGCAGTAGAAGTGTAATTTGCTTCATCATTGCCGTTTACTGTAAATACAAACGACTCGCCAAGGTCTATATTGGCAGAGGGTTTATCAACAGATAAGGTGATGCTTGTTAGTGGTGTTTCTACTGCGGCATCCTTACCACAGGACAAAAAGAGAAAAGAAAAAAGAGTGGAAATAATAATAAATTGTATAAAAAGAGTACGTTGCATAATATTGTGTAGTTTTAATGTTTTAACAAAAGTAATAATATCATTATTCCATTCCCTGCTCAAAACGGATGTCGCGGGGGATATTGGCATCGCGGATTTTATCTAAATCGGCTTGCAGGGCGGGGCGAATAGCGCTGTTTTCCTTGTTATATTTTACTGCAAAATCATAGTCGCCTTCACCTTCCACTTTCAAAATTAAGGCAGCCCATTCGGCCATTGCTTCTTTGGCCTGTTCCACATCAATATGATAAGAACCATCGTCATTGCGGACAAAAGCGCCCTTGTCTTCAAAGAAGTTATACGTCATCATATTGGCCTTTCCGTGGGCGCTGGCTGCGCCAAAACGCACAGAGCGTAGAATGCTGGCAATAAAGGTTACATAAGCATCGTCCACCGAACAGTCGGTAATTTCGCCTTTTTCTATTAATCTTTGCACCATAAACAAACCAAGAATATCGGCTTTAGCTTCTTCCCAGTCGCTATATTGTTCTTTCAAGGCCTGACGGACGAGACCCTTATTATTCACCGTATTTTTAATCCCCAAGCCGTGGGCTACTTCGTGGAATGTAACATTAGAGAAGAAAGCCTCAAACTTCACATTATCCAATTGTTCCTCTTCCACAATTAAAGCAGCAAGGGGTTTCAAGATAATGTCAAACTTCGCTTTCATAGCATTTTTCAATTGCAGGCGACGCGAACCTTTCAACAGATGCACCTTTTCGTCGTTGGGCAGGTTGATAGCAATGGTTTTACTGCCCGCATTGCAATCGCCGGCATAATAAATTACCTCATACACATTCAAATCTGATTCTGTACCCGGCACCTCGCATTTGAATTCAGGGTCGCAGGGCAGTTCACGCTGTAATTCCGGCAACATCTTGGTAAATTTGTCCAAATCGTTGCTCCATTTTTCATCTTTTACCAATACATAAGCTTCATAAGCCGCCTTATAGCCAAACATCCTGTCTTCATAATTTTCGATAGGGCCTACCACAAAGTCAATACGGCTATCTTTCATATCCATCCAGGCCATATCACTATCAAAATATTCATCGGTTTGCATGGCCTTAATACGTAACGTCAAGTAGTTTTTAAAGCCAGCGTCTTCGGCCAAATCAGCAGCTTGCTGCATCAAATCAATCGCCTTGTCTAACTGTTCTTTATAGAAATCTTTATACCAAACTACTTCCAACTCACCCTCGCTATTGCGTTGGATGATAGTATATAAACTAGCTTTATCGGGATTCTCCAAGGCTTCAAATTCTTCCACAGTCATATCGTGGGGATAGAAGTTGGCGCCGGCAGGTTTTTCGCCATAGCCTGCCACAAAGGGTTGCAGGTTGTTTAGCCGGTCCCAGGGACCATAGTTAATCATGGCAAAATCTTTACGGCAAGAGTCGGCAATAGTATCCAAGAGATTTTTGTCGCCAAAAGCTTGCATCCAGAACAAGTCATCCATAATTTTAGCGGCATCCATCAAGAGCGGAATCATTTGTCGTTCTTGTTCGGTTAAAAGACTAAAGTCGGTAGTTAGTTTTACCAACCGGTACTCGTCTACTTTTTGCTGCATGGCAGCGTCACAGAACTGCTTAGCGCCGGAATTACAACCGGCAAGTGCAAAGGCAAGCCCAAGCATAATAAGAAAATGTTTTTTCATAGATTTACAATTACAATAAGAAAATGTTTTTTCATAGATTTATAATTACAATAAGAAAATGTTTTTTCATAGATTTAAATTTTTGCAAGTATACGAAAAAACATTTGAAGTTGTTGGGGTTTTAATTTGGGTTTAATGTTCAATTTTCTGTTGTTATCTTATTACCTGTACTAGTCATTAAAAAGCACGAACAGCACGAACTCCTTCTGTAACCGCAAAATTACTGTAGCCGCTGCTATAGCCATTGTGAAAATTCAGACGCCATGCGTGAGAGATGAACATGTTGAACTGAGAAGAACTCCAGTACGAATCGGTACTCATCGCCATACCGCCATATTGCACTAAGGTAGCATTGAATTGATCACGTGCTTCTGCATATTTTGTCGGGGCATCTTCTTCTTCACCTGGAAATGAGGATAATCCGCTGAAACCGGCATAAATATCAGCCAATTCATTTTTGGCAGGAAGATACCAACCAGTAATGTCGGCTTTATTAAAATCATCGCACCATTTGAATGCCAGGTAGTTACTTTCCCAATCAGGTATATCTTTAATAGCATTCATGTTGATCATTCCATCATCCAAATCGATAGCACCTGTTACAATATTTTCATGAGGCCCCCAGCAAGTTTGCGTTTCCGTTAAAGATGCTATCATGCCATTCAGACCATTGGCACTGACCTTATATACAATTCCTGCTACTCCGGTTTCATAATAAATAGAGCCGATACTATAAGGGCCTTCAGTCTCTCCCGACTGTGTTATTATTAGTGATTCTGTTTTTGCCTTATCAAGGTTATTCTTATCACCAGCAATAACAGTTACCATCGCGGATCTTGTTGTGTTTTCGCCCAACTCATTGTCTTCCACAGTAATATCAAGCTGATTGTCAGTTATCGTAATAGTAATCCATGAATCCTCGCAAGAATAAGTCCATGAAGAAGCATTGGTAGTAATTAATACCGTTTGCGGCGCTCCACCAATGGCCTTAAAAGCCAAGGACGATGGCAACAATTCGAGGGTAAGATCAGGAGAAGGTTTTTCTTCACCATTTTCTTTACTGCAGCTAACTGCAAAAAACAAGCTTACAACGAATAAAACTTGTACCAAAATTAAAAAAACTCTTTTCATAATTATGTAATAATTTTGTGCCTTCAAGTTCCCAACAGGCAGTTAATAAAAATAAAAACACGGAACTTAAAAATTATATAAATCATTTTAAATTAACCCTCAAACCGGCGTTTAAACCTAAGCAGAGTGTCCGCTCAGAGCGGACACTCACAGGTTGGCTGTTGTCGGGTAAAAACCAACGCAGTACCGGTTCAAAATATAAACCGAATCGTTTATAAATGTTATATCCAACGCCTAATTGTCCATTCAGCGACCATTGTAGTCCGGCTATACTTTTACGTCTTGTGCTTTCATCCTGAAAATCAATATAGCTGTAGTTGGCGACAAGCCCTTTTTCTAACATACATCCGACAGAAGCATAAAAATAAAAACCTTTGCTTTCGATAAGTTGCCAAACCAAGTTAACCGGTATGCCCAAATAATGCAACTGCTGTTTTATTTTAGCATAGTTAAAAAGGGAATAATCCGATGCAAGATAGGTATACACCAATCCTGATTCCACCGCCCAGCGCGGGGCAAAATAAAAACGAAAAGTCATACCCGCCGACAAGGGCAAATAATGGCGCGTGTTGACAGCATCTTTCAGAAGAAGGATTATATCAAGATCTCCATTATTAGAAGGAAGTAGATATCTTTCACCACCCTCGAACGAGGTATTAAAATTGGTAGATTGCCCGGCCATAAATGCTATTGCCCATGTTTGTGCATTTTTTTGCTTATCGGGCCGAGACTCGTTGAACAATAGAAAAGTAAACAGCGAGTCAAGGGTTGGCGGCGCTACTTCTATTGTAGAGTCCCTTATGGTTTCGATTGGGATAATCACTGCAATCTGAATATTTTTTTCTATCTGAATAGTATCTGTATTTTCGGTATGCTGATTAGTTGTTGTAATTGGCGATTTTGTGCGCAGGTTAGTTATTGGTTGTTTTTGTAAATGTTTGGCTGCTTGATACGGATTTTTAATAGGCTCAGCAGTAGTCATTTGAACCTGTATGTCAGATGAGGCTGGTGTGTTATTAGTAGTTGCTGTAGTTACAATAGCCTGAACTGAAGGTTGTTCAACCGGCGATGGATAGTGTAACAAGAAAAATAGGGCTACCGATGCAGCTATTGCTCCGGCAGAAAACCAGACAACAATAAGTTTCCGTCTTTTCCGCTGTTGCAACCGGCTACTGATAACTTCCCAATCATTAGCTGATACGGAAGTTTCGTAATACTGTAATGCATGAAATCTATTTTTTAGAGCGTTGTTCATTTCTTTTTATTTTCTTTTACTATTTTTTGCAAATAGCTGCGGGCGCGGGTGTATTGTGAGCGCGAGGTACTTTCGCTGATATTCAACATTTTTGCAATCTCTACATGCGAGAAACCTTCTATCGCATATAAATTAAAGACTGTGCGAAAGCCTGTCGACATAGCAGCAATATGCGCTACCAATTCTTCTTCTGACAATTTTTCAAAAACACTATAATCCGTACTTTGCTCTTTCATGGAATATTCGCTGTATTCGGTTAGCACATCTTTTTTACGTAAATATTCCAATGCCGTATTGACAAACAGCCGTCGCATCCATCCCTCAAATGATCCCTCACTTTTGTAGGTGTCTATTTTACCAAACAAACGGATAAACCCGTCATGTAATAAATCGCGAGCAGTTTCGCGATTGCCGGTATAACGCAAACACAAACCCATCATTTTGCGGGCATACTTTTCGTACAATTGCCGTTGAGCTACACTATTCCCATGAATGCAACCAGCAATCAATTCTCCCTCATCCATCAAAGATACATATCTAAAGGTTCTATACATAGAAAGATGCAAAATTACACCCAAACGCTGCATAGAAATGCATATTTTTTTTACAAAAATATAGGAAAAAATGACTACGTGATTTAGAGATTAGGAGGTGAAAGATAAAGAATGTTAAACAAATCAACATTCATAACTCATAATTCGCTTTAACCCTTTCTCAAATAATTACTCAATTCGTAAATAGACGAAAACTGCTGTTGTTCCTTATTAAAAGTATAATGAAGACGCACTACGCCGCCTTTGCCTGTTTCATAAGTTAGAAGCGGAGTATTTTCGGGCAACGTTGACGGATTGTAGATAATCTTATAATGCAGGCGCTCGAGGGCATGGCGAACCCAGCGAATATCCTGCCTGCTTTGCACAATAATGGTTTTAAGCAAACGATGATTCATTTCAAATTCGCCAGACAAGCGGTCAAAACTCAGGTTAGTGCGTTCCAGCATCTTTTCAAAAGCAGCCGACATCATCAAATCTTCCGGCGCTCCTTCCATAATTTCCGTATTGGTCATCACCCAAATCTTGTCCACAACATTCAAGGCAATAGTCAAATCGTGGGTAGAAAACAACATTGTTTTATTTTCACGATGCGCGATTTGACGCAACAAATTCATGATTTCGTATTTGTGAATAATATCCAAGTAAGCCGTAGGCTCATCTAAGATAATAATCGGCGTATGCTGTACCAATGCACGGGCAATCAAGGTACGCTGGCGCTCGCCATCGCTTAAAGTATCAATATTCCGCCACGAAAGCTGACGCAGCCCCACCATTTCCAAAGCATCATAAACCAACATCTTGTCGTTCACCTTCAGTCTGCCCATCCAGCTTGTATAAGGAAAGCGCCCCATAGCCACAAGGTCAAATACCTTGAGGTGGGGAATGCGGACAATATCGGTACCCACAAAACTCACTATGCGCGACAGTTCCGAGCGTGTGTAGGCATACAAAGGCTTTTCGTGAATCAATACCATCCCGTCAATAGATGGTTGTTGTCCGGCTAAAGTACGTAAAAAGGTACTTTTGCCGATACCGTTGCGGCCAATCAGCGCCAACAGCTCGCCGGAATTCACCGTAGCGGTAATGGGCGGTAAGATAACGCCCTTGCCTCTGCTGGCGGCATTCACATAACCTATGGAAAGTTGCTTTATTTGTATAGAAGTATCCATCAAAAGCCGCGTTGATTACGAAAGATAACAAAGATAATTACCGGAATGCCCAACAAGGCAGTAATAGTATTAATAGGCAGTACGCTATCCGAACCGGGCAGTTGCGAAATAATATCACTCATAAGCATTACCACACCACCCAACAACATGGTAGCAGGGAGCAGCACCCGATGGTTAGCCGTACCGAAAAGCATACGGGCTACGTGAGGCACAGCAATCCCTACAAAACCGATAGGGCCGCAAAAGGCAGTTATAGTACCGGCCAGTAATCCCGAAATCAACAATATCACAGTGCGCGCACGTTTTATATGCAAACCTACGCTTCGCGCATACATATCGCCGTGCATCATCACATCAAGCCACTTCATGGTCATTAAGGCTGCGATTAACCCTAAGAGGATGGCCGGAGCCATCAAGTAAAGTTGTTCGGGAGAAATGGAACTGAAACTTCCCATAGTCCACAGCACGTATGTTTTCAATGCAGTAGCTTCGCTGAAATACTGCATCACGCCCACTATTGCCGACACAGCGCCCCCCACCATAATTCCCATTACCAACATCGACATAGTATCGCGCAGCCGCAGGGAGGCTGCTGTAACTATGGCTAACATTACAAAAGCGCCGAGCCAGCCTGCTAAGGCTATGCCCAGATTATGCACCCAAAGGACAGAGGAAAAGCCCCACATACCGGTTCCCAAGATAAAAAGCGCTACGCCAAAACCAGAACCGGAACTGATACCCAGCACGTAAGGGTCGGCCAAAGGATTGCGGAAGGTTGTCTGCATCTGTAAACCGCTTACCGACAAAGCCATACCTGCCAACAAGGCTGTAATAGCTTTTGGTACACGGAAATTCATAACTATTGCATTTACATAATCGGGTACATCAGCTCCGCCCGTCAAAGCCTTCCACACATCAACCGCCGGCAAAAGCGCTGCGCCCGTCAATAAATCCACAGCAAAAAACAACAGCAATAAAAGAGCTAAGGCAATGTATAAATAATATTTTCCGGATTTTTTCTCCATAATTAAACGGCAAAGTTAAAAAATTTTATTAACTTTCGCAGTTTAAATCTGAATTAATCAATCAATTAAAACTGTAAATATATGAGAAAGAAGATTGTAGCAGGCAACTGGAAAATGAATACCACTTATTTCGAAGGGGAAGCTTTAGCCAAAGACATAGCAGGCAAGCATAAAGAAGTTCCAGCCGGAGTTCAGCTCATTGTTGCTCCGCCCTTCACTCACCTCTGCTGCCTCACTGGGCCGCTGCGTGAAGCCGGCATCGGCATAGCCGCCCAAAACTGCGCTAACCATGAGTCGGGCGCATACACCGGCGAAGTGTCGGCGGCCATGTTAGCTTCCATCGGCGTTCAATATTGTATTATCGGACACTCCGAACGCCGAGAGTATTATGGCGAAACCGATGCCATGCTGTTGGAAAAAGTTAAGTTGGCCTTACAGCACAATGTTATTCCTATTTTCTGCATAGGCGAACGCCTCAATGAACGCGAAGCCGAGCAACACTTTGAGGTGGTAAACCAACAACTGCAAAAAGCAATTTGCCAACTGCCTGCAACTGACTTTGCCAAAATCATCTTGGCTTACGAGCCGGTTTGGGCCATCGGCACCGGCAAAACCGCTACTGCAGAGCAGGCGCAGGAAATGCACGCTTACATCCGCAAGGTGCTACGCGAGAAATTCGGCGCTGCAGCCGACAGCACTTCCATTCTTTACGGCGGCAGCTGCAAGCCTTCGAATGCAGCCGAACTCTTCGGCCAGCCCGATGTGGACGGCGGCCTCATCGGCGGCGCCTCGCTGAATGGCGGGGACTTTATCGCTATTGCGAAAGCGATGATTACCGGTAAAGGGTGAAAAGGTACGAGGTGCGGGGTACGAGGTAAAGGGTACAAGGGTGAAGGGTACAAATAGTGCGTCATGCTGAACTTGTTTCAGCATCTCCTGCAAAAGAGGAGGTTGCGGGTCAAGCCCGCAATGACTGGGTAGTAGGAACATAGAGGGAGAGCTTTTCCCGTAGGGAAAATAGCTCGGTAGAAAGGGAATGTGCGGAAGCATTCGCGCGAAGCAGAATGTAATTAAATGATATGTCGGATATTCGCGCGAAAGAGGTAGAATAATGAATAGATAGATTTATTTGCGAAAAAAATCGAAAACAAGAAAATCAAAAAGTTGCGCCCGACACGAATAAGGGATTTCAAGATGAAAAAAATAATTTCAGCTTTAACAGTACCACTTTTTTTTGTTAGCGCATACTCTCAAAACAGTATGCAAAATGAGTATAAAGAATGGGAACCATCGCAGAACGAATATATAAATTTTGATATTAGCAAATATATTACGCCGGATATTGTAAGGAATCAATTAGATATTAATTTTAATTTTAATTCTTATAATTTACGTACAGACTATTCTGAGTCGAATAGGGATAACAAGTATGAGAGTTCTAGCTATACCGGTAATATTTCATCTTACTTTTCGCATTATGTTAATACCCGTAAAAAAATATCAAGCTTGACAGTGGATTTGTCATTCGGAGGGAATTATTACTCTTATAAAGATAAACAGACGAACAATTTAATCACTATTGATGAAGAGTCAAGTTCGTACCAACTAAACCCTTCTTTAGATTTGAGTTGGTTGAATAAATGGTATTTTTCAAAGTTAATTTTTCTGGATTATGGTATAAACGGCACTATATCCTATAATTTCAAGCAAAACAAAATAAAAAATCAATCGGAAGATAGTAAGCAAAAAGATTTTTCCTTAAACATTTCTCCTCAAGTAGGTATCGGTTATGGACGTATAGAGAATGTGCAAGATGCCCGCCAGGCTGTTTATATTGCCGATGCGCTTTCAAAAAGAAAGGTTTTAACTCGAAACCTTTCTAATGATGAACTATTTGAACTATCGCAAATAATTTCTACTGTCAAGAACAAACGTTTTTTAGATTCACGACTGCATTTAATAGATGAAATCACATCGGTTGATTCGTTTTTTGTGAACAATAAATTATTGACTGATAACGGCGTAGCATATTTTACTACTTTATATGATATGTGGAATTATGGGGCTTTGTTTTCGCGTAAATCAGGTTATGAAATATCTCTTGTGGCTCGTCCTTATTTCGGATGCCAAAATATAGAAAACACATATGAGACCAGAGATGTTATTCAAAAATCAACACGGCATATCATAAATTTGGATTTCAGCTATGAAAAACCG
>JAIRUB010000116.1 GCA_031254635.1 Prevotellaceae bacterium
CTCCCGTTGCTGTGCGAATTTGGGAACTGTCGGCAAAGCCCTGTCGGTTTAGTCCCACCGAGAATACGATAAATACCCCCGATGCCAATGTTATGAACGATAATATCGCCTGCTTCTTTGTAAAAAACAAGGAAGACCAGATCAATTTTGATGAATCAAACTGTAGAGGCAGCTTAGTACCCCGATTAATCAAATAATCAAACCACGCCCAACCTGTAAATAAAAATACAATTCCTGTGCAGACGAAGAGGAGTGGGGATTTTAGGAAAAAGATGTTTGTAATCAGCAGCCCAACAAGAATTGAAAATTGAAAATTGAAAATTAAAAATTTAGATAATAATTGCGATTTATGATTTTTGGATTTTGGATTTTGGATTTTGAACTTCGAAATTCGAAAACACAATACTATCATAGAAAAGATGATGCCGACAAGCATACCTGCGCCAATGGTTAATAAATTGGGGTACAGGCTAAAACCATCGGTATGGGTTGCTCCTTTCCAAACATTTCCCAACAAAAATAAAACTAAATAAGTGTAAACAAGTCCTACCACTACGCCTACTATGGCGGAGAAACATACCACTGGAGCGGCTTCCCGCCAAAGCAATCGGAAAATGCGTTTTTGGGAAAATCCTGTTGCTTTTAACAAATTCAGTTCATTGCGCCTGCGGAAAAGCATTTCCGACAAGGGCACCATCATCAACATAGCGGCTGAAATGATGATGAAAAATCCGAGCGATAAAAATAAACTTGCAAAATCAACCCCCAATTTGGCAGCAGTAATACCTGTTTCACGCGGATAAATCAACTGAATGTCGAACATTTCAGGCCTTAAATCATTTAGCCGATTAGTGTCGTTAACTTGCAAGGCGGTGGCGCTGCCGTAAGCGTTTCCCCAGCGCGACGCCAAAGTGGAATAAGGAACAATAGCCTTGGGCGTATTCTTGTATTTCCTCCAGTAGTTCTCGTCTTCGTCACTTATCAAATTCATGTTGATGGGCAAGTCGCTATTCCAGTCTGTACAGCGATCTACGTTTGATAAGCCTGGAAATTCGGCTACCAAAGTATTATCGGACTGTAAATCTTTCAACGGGACAATTTTTCCTACTTTAAGGGAAACGGTATCTTCAATCAAGGTCTTGAACTGTCGCGAAACAAAATAACTGATGGAAATCGTGTCGCCTAACTTTGTATTCAATCGTTTTGCAGCATAATCCGAAAGAATAATTTCATTGGGGTTCAAGCGTTGTCCTTTGTAGTAATCAACAGCGGTGATGAAGGAGTAGGGGATGGATAATTGAGAGTTGAGTCCTGAAAGCGGCGAGGTTGCTTCGGCCTGCTTTTTATCACACAAACTTACACACGCAGTCCTTGCAATGACGGGAGCTATAGAATTGGCTAAGTAAGCGTAAATTCGGTTAGTTGCGGAGTCTTGTTGGCAGAGGGTTTCCACTACCTTGTCTTGAATGAAAATGCGATCGGAAGTTACAAGTATTGCCCGTTCATCTAAGGCTTCAACATTCAATCCCGACATGATGTAATTCCATGCGGAAGCAAAATCTTCTTTTGAAATAATTTCATCGGATAAAATAACATTGATTTTTCCAGAAATACCCATGATTTCGGCCAATTCTTCCCTATTGACAAAAATGTTGAAAGGAATTGTCTGTTCGTTTTTCAAGTTGATATTTCCGCCTTGTTCTACGGAAATAACAGCATCCAATTCCAACCTCAGACTTGTGGTGTAGGTATCGGTTACAAACATGGAGCCTAAGGGCACCATCCCTGCAGCAGGCAGGCGCAACACAATATTTTTTATTTGTAGATTTTTTATTTCATTAAACAGCGCAGCGTTTATTTTTGCCTGTCCTTTTTTTATTTCCAAATCGTCCGTTCCCCAAACCATCACAGGAATGAATTTGCCCGATATGGAAACAAAACCGTTTGAGAGCAAAAAGCCACGTAAAGACGCATAATTATGACTCTTTATAAAAGCATCGCTGATATAAGAATATCGCGAAAAAATGATTGTTTCGGTTTTTCCCAGACGTTCCTCTACCCGTTTAATCAGGGTACTGCGGACGGAGTCGCCTACCACAAGGCTTCCGGTGATAACCGCTACCGCAACAATCACAGCTACGGCAATTAAGCGGTAGAAAGATTTATACAAGAAGATATTCCTGAAAATCAAATGTTTAATATTCACGATAAAATATTATCAATAATAAATAACTTAAGGCAAAGTTACTATTTCTTATTGAAAACAGGTAACGGAAAATTAAAATACTATCCTATTCTGCTCATTGAAAACATCTTTCCCTTCGGAGGTGTACATAAATTCGATACGGCCTTTGTGAAATTCCTCCACTTTTCCGCGTATTATTTTCATGGTGCTGTTCACAAATCCGTTTTGCTCGGTAAAGGCTTCCCCTAAAAGAGTAAAGGTACTCGGCAGCCAACGTTCGGGAAATTCGCCTGCAAAAATTCCATGCTTTTTATACTTGGCTATTTCGTCTTGTATTAGCTTAATATATGCCGTGGTTCGTTCTTCGTCCGAATGGAAACGATGTTGTTCAAAATGCTGTTTGATTTTTTCTTTATTCGGAACAATAAGCGCCGAAATGTATGGGTTCTGATTGTTGTAAAGTATTACTTGATCAATAAAAGGCGATTTTTCACTCAAGGCTTCTTCCATTCCTTCGGGACTGTATTTTTCGCCATCGCTCGAAATCAAGAGGCTTTTCAATCGTCCTAAAACGTACAGCAAACCGTCTTTTCCCAAGTAACCTATATCGCCTGTGTAGAGCCAACCATCTCGAATGGCTTCGGCGGTTGCTTTCGGATTTTTCCAGTAACCTGCCATCACATTTTCGCCGCGCACCACAATTTCTCCTTTCTCTCCTGCCGCCTGTTTCACACCGTTTTCATCAAGAATTTTCAAATCCATTGCGGTAGCCGTCTTTATTGTAAGCGTAGGCTGTTTTTAAGGCAAGATTGAAGAGCCCTTTGGCAATTTTTCCTTTGGCATAAATATTATTTTCGATATTTTTTCGAAAATTTTTCGCTAAGGCAGGAACCGAAAGCAAAAAATTAGGTTTTACTTCTTTTATGTTAATGGGGATATTTTTCAATGTTTCCATATCATTGCGCCCAACCTGTACGGTTGCAAACGATGCGCCGCAGGCAATCATAATGTAAAAACCAACAACATGCGCAAAGCAATGATCGAGAGGAAGTATAATCAAGGTGCGGAAACTTGGAGGAATACTCATGCAGGTTAACGACTGCTCAACATTGGCGGTATAGTTCCGATGGGTTAGAATAACTCCTTTGGGATCGGCAGTAGTGCCGGAGGTGTAGGTAATAGTGGCATAGTCGTCGTTTTGCAATGATTGTCCGATAGTCAGAAATTCTTTTTCATTTTTTTCTAAATAAGTAACACCGCTCTTTTCAACTTCGGATAAAAGGATTTCTTTTTCATCCAAATTTTCTATATTGTCAAAAATGACGACTTTCTTCAACAACGTTAGTTCATTTTTGATTTTACGAATCTTTGGCAGTTGCGAAACTGAAACGAGAATAAAAGATACTTCGGCATGATTTAATCGAAAAATTAAATCGCTGCTTTCTTCGAGTTTTATAGAAAGCGGAACGCTGATTGCTCCTGCATACAATACTCCGAGTTCCGACAAAACCCAGGCATTTCTGCCCTCGGACAAGATAGAAACCCTGTCTTTAGGTTTTACACCCAGCGTTGCCAAGCCTGCGCCGATACGAATAGCTTTGACACACGCTTCGCTATAACTTGTGGGCATAAATTGCGTGCCTGTTTTTTTGAGAAGCAAATTGTTTTCTTTATATTTTTTTACGGAGCTTTCAAATAAATCAATAATTGTTTTCTTCATTAGGTATTATTTTTTAGGCAAAAGTATAAAGTCGTGCAAAGATAATGAATAAAAAATCATAATTAATATTTCATGATAATACCCCATTTTTTAGGGTTAAAATCCTGTTTGCAACCATAGCTGTTTTATCAGCATGGGTTACCATTATAATGGTAGTTTTTAGCTCTTTATTAACTTTTGCCAATAACAAAGCGACATTACGGGCATTTTCCGCATCTAATTGTCCGGTTGGTTCATCGGCCAACACGAGTAAAGGTTTCATTATCAAGGCGCGGCATAGGGCTACACGGCCGGTTTCCCCACCTGAAAGCGTTTCGGGATATTGCCCTGCAACCGAAGTAATACCTGTCAATTCCATCAATTGCCTGGCATAATCCATCTGTGCCTTGACGGTTTTATTCTGAAAGGCAAGTGTAGGGAGTAGAATGTTTTCTAAGGCTGTAAGTTGGGGCATCAAGCGGTAGTCTTGGAAAACAAATCCGAGTTTTTGGTTACGAACGGCGGAATAATCCACTCCGGGCGTGTTGATTTCCATACCATCCAACAAATAACTTCCGGCATCGGGTTGAATCAGTGTTCCCAGAATCGAAAGCAAGGTGGTTTTTCCGGAGCCGGATGCACCTTTAATGGCAATAAAATCGCCCTTTTCGATGTTCAGATTCACTCCGCGAAGAACGTGGTTAAACGAATTTTCCCCGTCGGGGTATTTTTTTGTTATTCCTGAGATTTTTATCATAAGTTAACAAGTTAGTAAGTTAACAAGTTGGCAAGTTATTTTTGTTGTTTTTTTATGTGAGTAATAAGCCCTCTTGTCATTTTATGAACTTCGGAAGTTTGTTCAAGCAAAATTTTACTTTGAGCATTTGTTGTATAATTTAATTTTTCAGAAAGATAAAGCATAGATTTAACCTCGCCGCAAGATGCTAATGAAATATACAAAAATCTAACAAATTCAGCACTTGAACTTCTATCAAAACCCTCAGCAATATTATTTGAAATAGACACGACTGCCCTACATATTTGATCTTTAAAACCATAATCTTTTATGCTACCAAAAATTTTATATATTTCAACAGCCAAATCTTGCGCCTTTTGCCACGCAAGTATATCCTCAAATTTTAAAATAGTCATATTATTTTATTTTTAACTTATTAACTTATTAACTTACTAACTTACCAACTTATTAACTTATTAACTTTTCCCAAAACAAAACAATGTCCCCTTAAACGTAAGGATATAAAAACAGCCGTTGATTACAGCGGGGGAAGCGATAATTTGTTCACCGGTATCGTATTCCCACAGTAAGTCGCCTATTTTTGCATCGTGTATGGAAACAATTCCGGATTTGGTGCATACTAACAGTTTATTTTTACAAATTACAGGCGAACTTTCTCCTGTATTGCCTTTCAGAAGATACTTCCAAGCGATAGTACCGTCTTTACGGTTAATTGCGTAGATATGCCTGTCGTCGGAAACAATATAAACCATCTTATCCGACACAGCAGGGACAGAGACAAAATTGCTGTTTTCGTCTTTCGACTCAACGATTTTTTTAGACGAAATAATTTTCCCTTGAGCTAATTTTATTTCATAAACATTCCCGGAATGTTCTGCAACATAGCAGTAATCATTACTGATAGCGGGTGAAGCAGGAATATAAAATTCCACATCCAATGAATCTGTTTGTATGCCCGAAATGCAATCAACCACTCTAATCCAACCATCGCATCCGCCATAGACAATATAATTGTTACTTTGCGCCACAGCGCCATTGATGTAGTAGCCCGACTCAAAGCGATTAATTTCTTTGCCATCTTGACTATCTACACAATAAAGATAGTTATCATAACTACCGAAAATAATAGCTTCTTTGCCGTCAAAACTAAGCCGGTTGGGCGAGGCGGAAATTTGTCCCCAAGTTCCCAAAGTCCATAAAGTGTCTTGTTTTGCTAATGATATTGCAGCTAAGATTCCATCTATACGTCCAATGTACAGCACCGAATCGTGAATCATCGGAGTTGCTTCTACTGCTGTTTCCATCGCATAATCGAAGACTTGTTCACCATTGGTATTTATGCCGAAAACACGTCCGCGCCTGCTGCTCCAATAGGCAACACGATTATATACTACAGGAGAAGACTTGGTATAAGCATCACTTTTGAATGTCCATAAAAGTTGGGGATTATCGGGCAGCGCTACATTTGTGTAACCGCTAAGGGAGGTATTGCCTCTGAAGATAGGCCAGTCGTCAAGAATATTATCGTTGCTGCTTGTTTTGTGTTGACAGGCGGATAAAAGAAGTGCGGATAGCAGGAAAAGCAGATTTATTTTCATTATTTTGAATAAATAATCAACATTTATTTTACAAAAGTACAAAAAATTAATATCTTTGCAAAAACAATGCTATGAAGAGTAAAAATATCAAACTTGCCTTTTTGCTCATTGCCTTAATGGTTACAGCAGGAGCATGTAAAAATTCAACCGCCATGAAAGACACTACCTTTAAACAAATTTCACCTAAAGAAATTCAAGACAATTCTGTAAAAATGATTGCCGACGATTGGCTGTTGATTACTGCCGGAGACAAAGACAACTTCAACATGATGACTGCAAGTTGGAGTACCATCGGTTATTTATGGGGACAAGCTGTTGTGTTTATTTTTGTTCGTCCGCAGCGCTATACCTATGAATTTATGGAAAACAGCAGTTATTTTACGCTTACTGTTTTTGAAGAAAAGTATCGCGATATTTTACAATTTTGCGGTACAAAATCTGGTCGCGATTACAACAAAGTTAAGGAAACAGGTTTGAAGCCGCTATTCACGGAACTGGGCAATGTGTATTACGAGCAAGCACGATTAGTCATCGAATGTGAGAAAATTTATGCCGATTTTCTGAAAGAAGATGCGTTTATTGATAAAACCATTATCGAAAATGCTTATCCTAACAGGGATTTTCATAAAATGTATGTCGGAAAAATTTTAAATGTTTGGGTAAAGGAATAACGAGAGATTCAAGATAACGATAATCTTGTTAATCTTATTCATCTTGTAAAAATTCCGGTTCAGACATATACAAGGCTTGTGTCGGGCAAATGTTACACAGCGATTCATCAACATTTTTTACACTTTCGGCGGGCAGTACCACTTGCATTCCAAATCCACGGTCTTTAAATGTAAAGCCGTCGTTGCTGTTATATACGCATAAACCACAACGGATACATTTTGTAACATCAAACCAAAAATCACCTTTTATGTGTTGTGGTGATGTTGCCTTTACTGCCGAATAGCGCGGATATTTATTCCATTTTGCACGATACTCCGTAGCAAGTTTATGCAAAGAACATTCTTTCGGCTTGCAGGGCGGGCGGCACACAGCAATATGGTCGCTCAACAGCAGTTCCAACGATTGGCACCGAAGCTCTTTCGCCTCATTACTTTCGCTGTCGATATTCATACCATCAGTCACAATAGTTGAGCAAGAGGGAATAATTTGCCCTGTTTCGCAATTTTTTACTACGCAAACCATACACGATGCCTGGTGTTTGTGGTTGGCAGCATAACACAAGGAAGGTATTTCGATGCCGTTGCGACGTGCAGCTTCAATGATTTTTTCGCCTTCAAGAACTTCTAATTCTTTATTATTTATCTTGATTTTCATATTTGCGCTATAACGCTATTGAGACCAATACATTTATTTATCACACAGGCATATCCTTATTCACATTCTTATGTCCCATCAGTGCATAGTACAGTAAGTAAAGAAGTCCTGCTACAACTACCCAATAGCTAAGAAGGTAGCCTGTGCCGCCGCTCATGTCAACAATTCCGTTTTGGAGCAAAGGCAGAATACCTCCACCGCAAACCATCACCATAAAAATGCCGGAAGCTTTTTCAGTAAATTTTCCTAAGCCTTCTACTGCAAGATTAAATATCCCGCCCCACATTACAGAGGTACACAAGCCAACGCAAATTAATAAAGCAGCATTAATTGGTACGTTTGCCAAACCGAATAAGCCTTCCGCATCATTTTTGAATACCGGTAAATTAACCATTACATCAGTAGGAGCAAACATGGCTGCCAATGTTAGCGCTAAACCCACAGCGGAAACTGCTACTAACATGATTTTTGCAGATACCTTACTGGCAATAGCGGCTCCTATAAGCCGTCCTACAAGCATCATCAGCCAATAAGTGGCAGCAACGGAACCGGCAATAGCTGCTGCCGCTGCTCCTTTTCCCAGAGGATCTAAAAGCGGGTTTTGAAGCCATTTGTTTAATATATTAGGAATGCCTACTTCAACGCCCACATATACAAATATACCGATAGCACCCAAAATAAAGTGACGGAATGATAAGGGGCCGTACTGAGATTTTTCTGAAACTATTTGCTGACGTCTTTCGTTCTCAGGAATAGTAGCCAGGGCAATTACAAGGAAAGCAAATGCAAATACAGCCAAAGCACCAAACATTAACGGGAAAACATGGCTGATTTCGGCCTTTGCTATTGATGGAATTAAAATACCTGTTAAAATAATAACCGAAGTACCACAAAGAGAACTGAAAGAACCTCCGATTTGGATTAACTGATTCCCTTTATTTCCCCCGCCGCCCAATCTGTTCAACATGGGATTAACTACCGTATTGAGCAAACACATGGAAAATCCTGCAACAAAAGCTCCTAAGAGGTAAACAGCAAACCCGCCGGCTACTCCGGAGAGTGTTTGGATACCTACGCCTGTAAAACCAACAGCAATGGCAATAAGCGCTGTTTTTTTGTACCCGTGCCTTTGAAGTAAATTTCCTGCAGGGTAACCCATCACAGCGTAGGCTATGAAGTTAGCAAAAACGCCAAGAGTCCCCATCCAGTTGGGAATAGCAAATTGATACTTTAGAATGTCTCCCATGGGGGAGGCTAAATTAGTAACAAATGAAATCATACCAAAAAGGAAGATCATCATAATAATTGCTACGATGTTGCTTTGTTTTGGAGTAGTCATATTTTTTAAAATTAAGTTATTAATCGATTTTTGAATTCTTAAATCTTTAAATTTTTAAATTCTATACTACAGTTAACCCACGTCGGATCAAAATGAGCATTATATTTTCTATAAAAGCTGAAAGCCAATTCGTTCCACTCGAGGGCCTGCCAGTTCATGCCTGAGAAGTTTTTTTCTTTTGCCTCGGCAATCAGTCGTTCAAATAATAGAGTGCCAATTCCTTGCCGTCGTTTTTCGGGACTGGTATAAAAATCTTCCAAATACATACGTTGCTCCTTCCAAGTGCTGTAACGAACGTAATATAAGGCAAATCCATAAATAACACCGTCAATTTCAGCCACAAAAGCCCACCATACAGGATTGGAGCCAAAACCGCTTTCTTCAAAATGACTTAAAGAAACAGTTACCTCCTCCGGACTTCTTTCATAATCAGCTAATTCACGAATAAGTTCCATGATGCGGGGACAGTCTTCCTTGCTTGCACGCCTAATGACTATTGACATAAGTATTTCAAAATTCAAGGAACAAAAATACATAATAAACTTCGAAAATCCCAAGCAATGTTTAAAAATGAAATTGCCCCCTTTAGGGGTAAAAGGTAAAGGATTTTAAGATTTGAACTTAGTGCTGGTGCGTTAAGTTTTAAAATATTTTCATAATTAATTGATATATACATTAATAAAAGCGTTTTTGATTTTTTGATTTGAAATGATTATTAAAGTAATTTTGCATTCAAAATAAAGTGTAAAATTATGCGTTCAGATAAGTATATTTTCTCTCATTCTTTTTATTACATCTCGACGTTGCGAAACTTGACTTTTCTTTGCTGCTAAACCTTGTATAAATTCGGGTAATACTTCAATAGAATTATTTGCTTGGTAGAAATTCTTTCATTTTACTGACTATTAAATATGCCCTCTTTATGAATCAATGGAGTCGTATTCATAATGATTTTTTTAAATTTCAAACCAAGGTAAATAAAATATGCGAATTTACAAGTCTAAAAGAGATAATCCCTAAAAAAATGAATATTATTAAAACATTTTTTCTACCTGATCATCAGTATTTTAATAAATTTTTATAAAAATGTTGCAAAAAAATTTTGCGGGATAAAAAAAAGTTTCTATCTTTGCAGCCCTTTTCGACAATTTGTTGGTTGGGGAGGGATAAAAAATAGATCTTTGAAATATTGGAAGACAAGTACAACTTTAA
>JAIRUB010000171.1 GCA_031254635.1 Prevotellaceae bacterium
TTCCGATGCTTGTGAAAAAATTGTTGGTCGTTATAAAGCAACTATACGTATGAATACAGGTGTTTATGCTGCCGAATCGAAGAATAATGCCGAATTTGAGCAGGCAAAAAAATTAGTGGTTGAATTTGCTAAAAAGGAAGGTCGTCAACCCCGCATTATGATTGCTAAGCTTGGTCAAGACGGACACGACCGCGGCGCTAAGGTGGTAGCCACAGGTTATGCCGATGTGGGCTTCGACGTAGATATGGGACCCCTGTTCCAAACGCCTGCCGAAGCAGCCAAACAGGCGGTGGAAAACGATGTGCATGTAGTGGGTGTATCCTCGCTGGCGGCAGGGCACAAAACCCTTGTTCCGCAAATAGTGGAAGAACTGAAAAAACTCGGGCGTGAAGACATCTTGGTTATAGTGGGCGGTGTAATTCCTGCACAAGACTACAAGGCTTTGTATGATGCAGGCGCCGCTGCCATTTTCGGACCCGGAACCCCCGTAGCGCTGGCTTCTATCAAGATTATGGAGTTGCTGTTGCAGGAGTGATTGAGGTACCCCCTGTTTTTAGGACAGTCGTAAAGTAGAAAATCGGATACACAACCGCAAAAGTCAGTCATCTTTTGCTACCGCTTGATAATAATACATACTTCTGCATAGATATAACGCAAACCCTTGTTTTACTTACCCTATACTCTTCTACCAAAGCCTCGGCAAGATATTTACGCTGCACAGGCTTTAGAGTTTTTTTTAACACATCCTGTAGCATCTGCCCAGGCTAAAATCTACCACCAACTGCTTTAAATGCCTGTTTTCCTCTTCCAATTGTCGTAATCGACGAAGTTCTGCAACTCCCAAACCACCATATTTTTTCTTCCAGTTGTAAAACGTAGATTCGCCAATGCCCGCCTTACGACATATCTCTTCTACTTTTATACCCGTTTCAGCCTGTTGTAACAGAAAAATAATTTGACTTTCACTAAATTTGCTTTTTTTCATCAGTCCTAATTTTTTTAAAATTAATGTTTTTTGACCAATTTCTCTAATTTACAGCGCCCGATTTTAAGGGAACACATCAAAGGCTTCATTTTAATATACCTGAATAATAATAAGTTGTAATTGCGTTCTTTGCCATCTGAAATATTTTATGTAACTTGCTATTTGTTATAATAAATTAAATTTTAAATCCTTAAATTCATATAACATGCATAACTATCAAATTACCCCCGAAGCCCTTACCTTGGCAACCTTACAGCAATTATTCGACACACCGCACAAAGTTGTTTTATCGGAAGCTTCGCAGCAAAAAATACAGCATTGCCGTAATTATCTTAATCGAAAAATGGAAACGCAATCTGAGCCTATCTATGGTGTTACCACCGGCTTTGGCTCATTATGCAATAAATCGATATCCCGAGAAGAATTGGGAAAACTGCAAGAAAATTTGGTAATGTCGCATGCCTGTAGCGTGGGTACAGAGGTAGCGCATGAAACAGTAAAGCTCATGCTACTGCTCAAGGCCCATGCGCTTTCTTTGGGATATAGCGGAGTGCAACTCATCACCATTGAGCGTATACTCGACTTTTACAACAATGACATTATACCTGTAGTATACGACCGTGGTTCGTTGGGCGCCAGCGGCGACTTAGCCCCCTTAGCCAACCTTTTCTTACCGCTTATCGGCAAGGGAGAGGTGTATTATAAAGGCAAAAAATGTCCGACAAGCGAAGTCTTGGAACTCTTCGGATGGGAGCCGGTAGTACTGCAATCGAAGGAAGGATTAGCCTTGCTTAACGGTACACAGTTTATGAGTGCCCACGGGGTGGTTGCCCTGTTAAAGATTGCTCGCTTAATGAAGTGGGCCGATACAGTCGGCGCCTTGTCGCTCGAAGCTTTCGATGGCCGCATAGAGCCTTTCGATGCACGCCTGCATACCATACGCCCACACCAGGGACAGATAGATACCGCTGCTGCACTGCGCAATATTCTTAAAGACAGCGAACTTATTTTCCGTTCAAAAAAACATGTACAAGACCCTTATTCGTTCCGCTGTATGCCGCAGGTGCATGGAGCGGTAAAAGATTGTTTCAACTATGTAACCGGCGTAGTGTTAACCGAAATTAATTCGGTAACCGACAATCCTATTGTGTTCCCTAATGATGACGCGGTAATTTCGGGCGGTAACTTCCACGGACAACCCTTAGCCTTAGCCTACGACTTTATGGCTATAGCGCTGACACAACTCGGCAATATTTCGGAACGCCGCACAGCACAACTGATTTTAGGCTTACGTGGGCTGCCTGAATACCTCATAGCTGCATCGGGGCTTAATTCTGGATTTATGATTCCACAGTACACAGCAGCAGCTTTAGTCAATCAAAATAAAACCTACAGCCACCCCTCCTCGGTTGATTCCATTGTGTCGTCGAACGGACAGGAAGACCATGTGAGCATGGGCGGCAATGCAGCAACCAAGCTGTTGAAAATTCTCGAAAACGTGGAATATATCCTCGCCATCGAGTTGATGAATGCTGCTCAGGGCTTAGAATTCCGCCGACCAGCCAAAACATCGCCGGTATTGGAGCAGTTATTGGAAAAATTCACTAAAGAGGTAACTTTCCTTTTCGAAGACAGGGTAATGTACATCGATATACAAAAGGCGAAAGCTTTTATTGAGAAGATGGCGATTTAACGATGTTGGATCATTTTTTTAGAGACTGTTTCGAATTTAAAAAATAACATATGTCATGTCCTGAAATATGTTGACCTTTTTTCGTGTTAATAATTATTTTTTATTCTCTTTTTTTCTATCGAAAAAATGCGTTTTTTTAGGCATATACAATTGGAATGGGAAAATGGAT
>JAIRUB010000186.1 GCA_031254635.1 Prevotellaceae bacterium
GTCCCAGCCGGCAAACATGGAATACCAAACTCAATTCGCCACAAAGCTCCTTAGTAAAATCAGGGTAATAGAAGGACTGGTTATTACGCAACAATGCAGTATCCGGACGAAGGTAGAAAGCTTCTTCCCTGCCGGCAATGTGGCGTATACATATCAATTTCAAAACAGGGTATTATTATTTTTTGTTTTCGACTGCAAGCGCAATTCTGTAAATACCCGCTTGGTGTCGAGGGTGAAGTCGCCTGCCATAACCCAGGAATAGTATCCGGGGTCTTTATCCAAGACTTCAATGGCCGGTTTTCCTTTATATTTACCAAAATTAATTACCGGCTCGTCGTGCTCATTCAGTATTACACGGCCGGCATAGTCAAGTGTACGCATGGTTACGGAAAAATCGGCCAACTTGGCCACTTCGTTTTCCAAGGTATTATAACGATCGAGCTGCGATTGCAAAACCTCATAAGTAGCATAAGTATCGGCAGCGGCAGTATGAGCGTCTTTCAAATCCTTTTGGCAATAAAATTTATAAGCGGCGCTTAAGGTACGCTGTTCCATCTTATGAAAAATATTCTGCACGTCTATAAGTTTACGTTTACGGAAGTCAAATTTCACATCGGCGCGCAAAAATTCTTCTGCCAAGATAGGAACATCAAATTTCATTGAGTTGTAACCGGCAATGTCACAACCTTCCATAAAATTGGCTATGGTTTGAGCTATTTCAGTAAACTTTGGACAATTAGCCACATCTGCATCGATAATTCCATGTATAGCCATAGCCGATGGAGCAATCGGAATAGTAGGATTTACCCTGAAGGTTTTTTGTTCTTCTGCGCCGGTTGGAAACACTTTCAATAGGGATATTTCGATAATCCTATCAACAGCAACATCCAATCCGGTGGTTTCCACATCGAAAAACACCAGCGGATTTTTAAGGTTCAGTTGCATAGAGATTATACTCCTATAGTCATTGGCATCAACAAGGCCAGGGTTTCTTCGTGTTCGTCTTCCGACTCTACCGGTAAAATCAAGCCTGCACGCGATGGGTCAGATAGTTCAAGGCTGACGTTGGTTGACGAAAGATTGGCCAAAATTTCACTCAAGAAAGTTGATTTAAATCCTATTTCAATTTCATGCCCATCGAAGCGGCAGTTCACTTCTTGGTCTATCATTACAGAAAAATCAAGATCTTGTGCAGACACAACAATCCTATTGTCGGCCACTTTCAATTTAATAAGATTACTTGCCTGGTTTGCACCTACGGAAACACGGCGTACGGCGCTCAAGATTTCTACTCGGTCAATCAACACCTTGTTCTCGTTGTTGGAGGGGATTACCGAGCGATAAGCAGGATAATTGCCTTCCACTAAACGGCAGGTCAAACTGTAGCCGGGGAAAGTAAACACAGCGTTTTTATCATCGAAAGCCAGAGTAACGGTATCGTTAATCTTAGCCAGACTGCTTTTGAGCAAGGCGGCCGGTTTCTTTGGTAAGATGAAGGAAGCGGCATCATCGCGAACGATATCGGTACGTTTGTAGTACATCAACTTATGCGAGTCAGAAGCTACAAGTGTAGCGCCAGTTTCTTGCAAATCAAAGTAAATACCGTTCATTACCGGACGCAGTTCATCGTCGGCTGTGGCAAAAAGAGTACGATTTAGCCCTTCCAGCAAGACTTCAGTAGGGAACGAAACTTGCGTAGCAACTACTGGCAATGCCGGTTTAGTTGGGTAATCATCTGCCGGAGCGCCCGGAATATTAAACTTACCGTTATCCCAAGTTATTTCTACAGCATGGTTAGAATCCACCGTAAACGATAAAGGTTGTTCAGGAAATTCCTTCAAGAAATCAGTCAATAACCTTGCAGTTATTGCCACCGCTCCTTCCTTTTCCACCGTATCAAGGTGCAACGAGGTTTCCATCGTTGTTTCTAAATCTGAGGCTGTAATCGTTAAGATATTCCCTTCAATACGAAATAAAAAATTATCCAAAATCTGCATCGTGTTTTTACTACTGATTACACGGCCTATGGATTGCAAATGACTTAACAAGTCGGTACTGGAAACAATAAATTTCATAATTCTTAATTAAATTTGAGTACAATAATAGAACATTTTAACGACATTTAAAAATAAATCCTGTTTTTTTTCAACAAAATCCTGAAAATTCTTCAACAATATGTCGAAAAAAATCCAGAAAACATGGGCAATTTCTTTAGTTTCAACAATATAAGGAAAATATTTAATCTTTATTAATTTGCTTATTTGTTGATTTGCTTATTTGTCGTGAAGCGGGTTATGAGTTAAAAGTTTATAAAGTTATTAAATTTTTAAATTGATTTTCACCTTGTACCTTACTTCGCAAAGCTAACAGCGCGGGTTTCACGGATAACCATTACTTTCACCTGTCCGGGGTAAGTCATTTCTTCCTGAATCTTGCGTGCTATATCCTGTGAAAGTTGTTCGGCATCCACGTCTGAAACCTTTTCACTGCCTACAATCACGCGCAATTCGCGACCTGCCTGAATAGCATAAGTCTTGATAACTCCTTGATAAGACAAGGCTAAATCTTCCATGCCTTTCAGTCGTTTGATGTATGACTCTACTACCTCGCGGCGAGCGCCGGGACGGGCGCCGGAAATAGCGTCGCCCACTAATACCAATGGAGAAAGCAGCGAAGTCATTTCTATTTCTTCGTGGTGCGAGCCGATAGCATTGCAAATTTCAGGTTTTTCCTTGTACTTTTCAGCTAACTGCATACCCAGCAAGGCGTGGGGAAGTTCGGGATTTTCAGCCGATACCTTTCCTATATCATGCAAGAGGCCGGCACGTTTAGCTATTTTTGGATTCAAGCCTAATTCGGAGGCCATAACGGCACAGAAGTTTGCTACTTCGCGGGAGTGCTGCAAAAGGTTTTGGCCATATGACGAACGATATTTCATAGCTCCCACCAAACGAATTAACTCGGGATGCAAACCGTGAATACCCAAGTCGATGGTGGTACGTTTACCCACTTCTACAATTTCTTCTTCTACTTGTTTTTGCAATTTGGCCACCACTTCCTCAATACGTGCGGGGTGGATACGGCCGTCGGTAATCAACTGGTGTAAGGCTAAGCGTGCCACTTCGCGGCGCACAGGATCAAAGCCCGAAATAATAATGGCCTCAGGGGTATCATCAACTACGATTTCCACTCCTGTAGCTGCTTCCAAGGCGCGGATATTACGGCCTTCGCGACCAATAATGCGACCTTTCACTTCGTCGTTTTCTATATGAAATACCGTCACGGCATTTTCTACCGTTGCCTCCTGCGCCACACGCTGCAACGACAGGATAACAATACGTTTGGCTTCTTTAGTAGCGTTCAGGCGGGCTTCATCCATCACTTCGTTAACGTATGACATGGCCTGTGTTTTCGCCTCAGCCTTCATCGATTCTACCAAATTTTGCTTAGCTTCGGCTGCCGTCAAGCCGGCAATAGTTTCCAATTTTTCGATTTCCTGACGCCTCAGGCGTTCATATTCTTCAGCGCGCTTTTCTACCAATTCAACTTGGGTAGAAAGATTTTCGCGAATAGCCTCATTTTCTTTTATTTTACGCTGAACATCGGCCATTTGCTGTCCGAGCAGCGATTCTTTCTGTCTGATTTTATTTTCTGCCTGCGCTACCTTATTATTACGCTCGTTAATCACTTGTTCGTGCTCGGTTTTCAACTGCAGGAAGCGTTCTTTAGATTGCAATAGCCTGTTTTCGGCTTCGAGTTGCGCTTCTTTCTTAATATTTTCAGCCTCAATTTGGGCCTCTTTGAATGTTAGCCTGCGTTTTTTCAAAAGCATGGCACTCACGGCAAAATACGATATAAAGCCGCCTACTATTACAGCCCCACCGGCAGATAATATAACTAAAAGTAAATCCATAATATATTGTATATAAGTTAATAATATAGAGGGAAGGTCGTAAATCTTCTTCTCTGTTGGGTTAATAAATAAAAAAAGCCTGCATTATTGCACGATTGTCGAAAACCCCGAAAATCAAGGCGGAGCTACCGGTTTAACTTCGAACGTCCAACGTCCCGAAACAAGTTCGGAATCCCAC
>JAIRUB010000034.1 GCA_031254635.1 Prevotellaceae bacterium
GGTGAATTTTATCTTTCAAAGTCGATTGATCCAATTGATTCCGGATAAAATCCTCCATTTCATCATCTATCTCAATCGTATGAATTTCTCCACCTTCAGGTAAACCTTCGGCCAAACACAAAGTAGCATATCCGGTATAAGTATGAATGAATTGTGCTGTAGTATTGTACGCATATGTTCCTGTTTCGCTTGGTGTTCCGTCTCCCCAGTTGACGACTACCGTTCCTGTGCCTTCCAAATCAAAACCAACCACTCCTTCTTTTGCGGTTGTCATAGTCATTTGTTTTGTATTTACCTCGTAGTTGGAAATTTCACTGTCGCGTACAAGGATAGTTGTATTCAGCAGCGAGGCAGTAATTTCAGGAAAGTTGAGTTTAAACCCGAGTGTATAGCATGTGTGGGTGGCATAAGTTCTCGTCAGAGGATAACGAAAGGAAGTTCCGCCAGCATTGAATACAAATATAGCTTCGTCAGTGGTGGGCAATATCAATGCCTCGAACGATGCTGAAGAAGCCGTACTGCCGGCTTTGCGCAGCATGATGGTTTGTCTGTTCTGATGGTCGGTAAACGCACCGTCTACAAGTTGCAGATTTGCTTGCGTAAACATACCTTCAATGCTTGCAGTCATGGCTGCAAAGTCGGCAGGTTGAAGCTGACTGTGTTCGTTGGCAGTTACTGTTATCACAAGTTTTGCAAGCAAATAGCGGAAGTTAAGCATCTTTGCGTCTTTTGTTGCCGCCTGATTGGTTACATTGTTGGAATAAAGTACTTCTGGGTGTGGCATTAATATGATGTTGTAAATCCTCACTAATATCCCATTTTTGTGATCTTATCCCAGAATTGCTTCCATTTCCCATCTGTTTCATTAAAACATCTTAATACTAATATATTTTTAGCACCATCTTCCGTCCATCTCATACCCGAGTTACACATCCTTTGCTTTATAATTACCTTACAGGCTGCTTCTATTACTCCTGAACCTATTGGTATTTTTTTAGATAAATAGGACTCATAATTCATTTGGTCAAGATGATTGGTAAAATAAATTATTGCTGTTTCTATTTCCTCTTTTTTTGCTTGACTTATTTTCCTTTTTGATAGAGTTTTCATCGCTTCTAATAACAGTTTAGCGCCATCTTTTTCATGTTTCAGTATATGAGAGGTCTGTTTTAGCCATTCCTTTGCTTCATCTTTTCGCTTAAATGCAGCGTTGGATACTTTTGCCAAATATTCGGTTGCATGGAAAAAGTCCAAAACCTCTATGTCCACAAGTGGTTGTAAAAATTTCCAGTTATCCGCTGCCCCATCCGCCACCCCTACGTAAGTTTTTTCCTGATAGTGTTTCTTGATGAATTGTAATTCTTTTGTAAAATCACGATAAAAGCTTTCTTTACCATGTTCCGGCGCTTGTGCAATGTAAGTACTATGGAGACGTTCGCCTTCACTGTCATACAAACTGATACTGCCTACCATCGCCTGACGCCAACCGTCTTCGCGTAAAAGCATGCAAGTACCATCAACACTAACACCTATACTGGAAACATCAGAAGACTCAACACAGGGAGAATATTGCCATGGTTTTTTCGATGCCACTTCGCCTACCGAATTGCTTATATCCTGAATATAAGTGCGGGAGATGAAACGTCTGTGATTATCTCGCAAATCACGCTGAACTTGTCGTGAACCACCACCAGAATATTTGTTGCTGACCATTTGGGCAAATTTCGGAGTGGAATAGACAAGCACACGACCATCGTTATCCATAGGACAATACGTACTGCCTCCTTCATTGCTCTGGTATACATGACGGAATAATTCAAATTCACCGTAGGGGCACTGGTAAGTTTTTGAATACTGTCCTTTGCTGGTAAATTTCTTTTCGCCAACTGTTATGGACGTTCCATCTGTATCAAAACGGGAAAGCGAATGATGCGTGGCTAACAATCCCACTTCATTAACTCCTTGTTGAATAGCTTCTTCGCTGCTCAACATCTCTTTGTCTAAAGTAATGGTCACCTGAAGGGTGATACTCTTTGAATCTGATTTAATTATTTCGGCTGCCATATATTAAAATTTTGGCCGCAAAGATAATGAAATAATTGAAAACAACATCACATTAATGCCGCACCCTTTCAAATTGTCCAAACTTTTTATTCGTTTTTCGTGAAAGATGCCGATGTTGGTTTCAACATACTGCGTAACCTCTTTGATATTCATCTGTTTCATATTCTATTACCGGCTTTATTGTGTGAAATAACGTTGGATTAAATTTTTGCTTAACTTCTTCATAATATTCGGGCAGAATTTCTATTCCAATAGAATTTCTATTCATACGATTTGCAACTTCGATGGTTGTTCCCGACCCCATAAACGGGTCTAAAACGGTGTCATTTTCTTGTGTAAATAACTTAATAAACCATTCGGGTAACTCTCTCGGAAATGCGGCGCTGTGATTCTTATTGTTGCATTCCGTTGCCAAGTGAACGACATTTGTAGGATAAACGGTTTCTTTTCCTACCCAATTTGAAACATTTTTGCCGAACCCGCTACCGTTTCTTGCGTTATCTCGAATTTTATCCGTTTCGCTCAAATTTTTCAATCTGTCTTTTGCCCAATCGCCAATCGGCACTTTTACAGCGTCTTGATACATATTGAATTTCTTGTCCTTATTGAATTGCAAAAGTCTTTCCCACGCATCTCGAAAACGATTTGACCACTTCCCCGGGAAACAGTTTTTCTTGTGCCAAATAAACTCCTCCGTCCAAAGCCAACCTTGTTTGCGCATTTCGAGAATGAGTTCCATTACATAAGTACTTCGCTCTCCTTCAACAACTTTCTCTTTTATATTCAGAATGAATGTTCCTGTCGGCTTCAAAACTCGTAAAAGTTCTTCGGAAATAGGCAAAAACCAATCGACATATTCTCTCACGTTTATACCGCCATAAGTGGTTTTTCTCTGGTCGGCATAAGGCGGTGAAGTTACGATTAAGTCCACCGAATT
>JAIRUB010000043.1 GCA_031254635.1 Prevotellaceae bacterium
TTAAAAGGGGTTGACCCACAAATGATAGCAAATAATCTTGAGCCGTCTGAACCAATACATCCCGGCGAAATTCTGAAAGAAGAAATTGAGTTTAGAGGAATCTCGCAGAAAAAACTTGACGAGCGTATGGGTATGTCATATACGGTACTGAATGAAGTCATTAATTGCAAACGTGCTGTAACAACCGAATACGCATTACTGTTTGAAGCAGCCTTGGGTATTGAAGCCGGTATGTGGATAAGGATACAAGCCGACTATAATATGCAAACAATAAAGCAAGATAAATCTTTTGCCGAGCGCCTTGCCAAAATAAGCAAGGTGGCGGCGGTGCTTTAAAAGCCCTTGTCACTTGTGGTATGTCGAAATTTCCGACACAGCACTCAATATGGTACAAAAACAAAAATAATGAAAGAAAATAAAGACAAAGCGGCATTGGTATTGTTCTCAGGGGGGCAGGATTCTACTACTTGTTTGTTCTGGGCAATGAAAAATTTTACACGAGTAGAAACCCTGTGTTTTACTTACGGACAACGGCACGTACAAGAGGTAGAAGTGGCGCGTAACCTCGCAAAAAAATTAAATATACCCTTTCATCTTCGTGATATTTCAGTATTGGCTACCCTTTCGAACAATTCCTTAACTAACAATACTATTGAAATGGACGCAGAAGTTCCTCTTAGCGGACACATCAACACCTTTGTGCCGGGGAGGAACATGATTTTTCTTAGCTTTGCTGCAGTATTGGCAAGAAGTTTGGGTATGTCGGATATTGTTATAGGAGTGTCGCAAACCGATTTCAGTGGCTATCCCGACTGCCGCGACACCTTTATTCGTTCTTTGAATGCTACACTCAATATAGCAATGGAAGAACAGTTTATTATCCATACCCCCTTGATGTGGTTAGATAAAGTGCAAACTTGGCAGTTAGCGGCTGAATTGGGCGCTTTGGAAATAGTGCGCAACGAAACGCTAACTTGCTATAACGGCATTAAAGGCGAGGGCTGCGGCAACTGCCCCTCCTGCAAGCTACGCAACGAAGGCCTACGGCGATATTTAATGAACAATGAACAATGAACAATAAGTAGTTAAAGGTAGTAAGTAGAAGATGAATAAAACCCAACTCTGTGTAACTTTGTGTACTCTGTGTCTCTGTGATAAATAGATTGACTCAACACAAAGACATAGGGTACACAGAGAATCACAGAGAGAAAATTGAAACTATAATTCATAACTCATAAATCGCTTCACGACAAATAAGCAAATCAACAAATAACCAAATAAGCATAATGGAAAACAACTTAACCCTACTCGGCGAAAAAGCCGATTATAAAACGGAATATGCTCCGCAGGTGCTGGAAACCTTCATCAATAAGCACCCTGAGAATGATTATTGGGTACATTTCGAATGTCCGGAGTTTACCAGCCTTTGCCCGATTACAGGGCAGCCCGACTTTGCCACCATTCGTATAGACTATATTCCCGATGAGAAGATGGTGGAAAGCAAGAGCCTCAAATTTTATTTATTCAGCTTCCGCAATCACGGCGCCTTTCACGAAGATTGTATTAATATTATTATGAAAGACCTGATTGCCATCATGGTGCCTAAATACATAGAGGTAACCGGCATTTTTACGCCTCGCGGAGGAATAAGCATTTACCCCTACGCTAACTATGGAAAGAAAGGAACACGATACGAGGAAATGGCGCGGCACAGGTTAATGAATAATGAATAATGAATAATGAACAATGAATAATGAATAATGAAAGGTAAAGGGTGAATAACTGAATAACTGATAGTCGCATAATCGCACATCGCATATCTTTTTTCAAATAAGCAAATCAACAGATAACCAAATAAGCAATCATGAAACGCATCTCTATTGTATTCTTCTTCCTCCTCCTGATTGCGGTGACTTGTCAAACAATACGCCAAACTAACCAGGATGCTCGCTCTTCAAACCTTGTGTTGCAAAGCATTTTTGATAATATGGTATATGTAGAAGGTGGAACTTTTATGATGGGCTGTACTACAGAGCAGGAAAGCGATTGTTTTGATAATGAAAAACCGGCGCATCAGGTAAGCGTGAGTAGTTTTAACATAAGCAAATATGTGGTAACGCAAAGGCAGTGGAACGAGGTAATGAGAACTACACTGCGCCAACAACGCGATTTGGCAAACCCGTCTTGGGATTTAATCAGTGAGGGCGATGATTATCCCATGTACTACGTAAGTTGGGAAGAGGTTCAGCAATTTATCGCAAAGTTAAATTACATGACAGGTAATTTTTATCGCTTACCTACGGAGGCAGAGTGGGAATATGCGGCGCGTGGAGGTAATAAGAGTACCGACTATAAATATGCGGGAAGTAATATAGAGGAAGAGGTAGCTTGGTTAGATATCAATAGTAGCAACAGGATGCACCCGGTAGGCGGAAAGCGGCCAAATGAATTGGGATTGTACGATATGAGTGGCAATGTGTGGGAGTGGTGCTACGATTGGTTTGGAAGTTACAGAGCATCGGTGCAGGCCAACCCTGCCGGCCCCTCTTCGGGCGCTAATCGCGTACTCCGTGGAGGCAGTTGGAACCGCGGAGCCAAGCACTGTTGCGTGTCTTCCCGACATAACTATGGTCCCGGTTTCCGCTACAACGACGTCGGTTTTCGCTTAGTACTGTCAAATTAATGGGGAATTACAAATAAAAAATTGACAAAGAAACTTAAAATAGTAGCCGATGCTCAAATTCCTTTTCTGAAAGGAGTGTTAGAGCCTTTTGCTGATGTCGTATATCTGCCGGGTGCTAAGATAACGCCTGCTGATATAGCCGATACAGATGCAATTTTTATACGCACACGTACTATCTGTAACGAAGAACTGTTGCGTGGTAGCTCCGTTCGCCTAATTGTGACGGCTACAATTGGTTACGACCATATCGATACTGCTTATTGTGAAGCGCGTGGTATCCGTTGGGTTAGCGCTCCTGGATGCAATTCCTCGTCTGTACAACAATATATTATTGCTGCTTTGTTGGTGTTAGCCAAAGAAAAGAAATGGGATTTGGAGGATATGACATTAGGCGTTATAGGCGTTGGAAATGTTGGTAGCAAGGTAGCAGAAGCCGCAGCAACTTTAGGAATGTGCGTGCTGCTGAACGACCCTCCGCGTGCCGAAAAGGAAGGCGATGCAGCCTTCACTCCCTTAGCGCAACTATTGGCGCAAAGCGATATTGTAACCTGCCACACGCCGCTAACCAAAGATGGTACTTATCCCACTTATCATTTATCTTCGCACGATTTTTTTAACCGGATGAAAGATGAAGTAGTATATATTAATACAGCTCGTGGTGCAGTGACGGACTCCAAAGCCTTACTTCAGGCAGCACATTCTTCAACTCTCAACTCTCAACTCTCAACTCTCAACTATATCTTAGACGTTTGGGAAGGCGAGCCTGACCTTGATCTCGAACTCTTAGAAAACGCTTTCATCGGTACTCCGCACATTGCAGGCTATTCGGCTGATGGTAAGGCGAATGGAACAGTAGTCTGTGTTCGTGAGTTCTGTCGTTTTTTTGGATTGAATATCTTACCCGATTGGTATCCAAGTTCGATCCCAGCACCTCCCATGCCAACAGTTATTGCTATTGATTGTGAGAGGAAAACAGCGCAGCAGGTATTTTATGAGGCTGTAACACATACTTACCCTCTTTGGAAAGATTCGCTACAATTGAAGCAAATGCCTGCTGCCTTTGAAGAACAAAGAGGAAATTATTGGCCTCGTCGCGAGTTTGATAGTTTCGCTATAGAACTTAAACATCCTACCGGAAAAATCGTAAAAGGACTTACCTCATTAGGCTTTAAACTGAAAATTTTCTAATCTCTTAAAACAACTTCGGGTGGTCCTCCTCCGTCTTTTGCAGGATGGTAGTAATAATAGCCTCGCGGAAAAACTTGGTTTGGTTGGTGATTTTATACTTCTTGCAAAAGTTATGTATAGCCTCTATTTCAGCATCATTAAATAATAATGTCTTACGGTGCTCGCGTTTAACTTTTGCTTTCATGGGTGCAAAGATAGCATAATTTAATGAATAATGAATAATGAACAATGAACAATGAACAATGAACAATGAATAATAAGTAGTTAAAGTAGTTAAGTGTAGTTATCAATAATCATAATCCAATAACTTTACAAATTTTATAACTTTATAAACTTTCAACTCATAACCCATAACTCATAAATAATAGATTTTTCGTACCTTTGTAGGTTACTCAAAATATATAAGCCTTTGGAACAAGAATATATACATATTAAGGGAGCCCGAATGCATAACCTTAAAAACGTGGAGGTTAAAATACCAAGAAATCAGATGGTTGTGGTTACAGGCCTTTCAGGTTCGGGAAAGTCAACCTTAGTTTTTGATACGATTTTTGCTGAGGGCCAGCGACGTTACGTGGAAAGCTTGTCGGCCTACGCCCGGCAGTTCTTGGGCAGGGTTAGTAAGCCCGATGTGGACTTTATTACCGGCATCCCTCCGGCTATAGCCATTGAGCAAAAGGTAAATACGCGCAATCCCCGCTCTACGGTGGGCACTTCTACCGAAATTTATGACTACCTGAAACTGCTATTTGCCCGCGTAGGTAGCACTATATCACCTGTTTCAGGGGTGGAGGTGAAGCGCCATACCGTTACCGATGTGGTGAATTATATTGCCGGACTATCGAAAAGCACTCGTCTCTACATTTTAGCGCCCATAAGCCTAAACGAAAAAATGGGGCTCATAGAAAAGTTAACCATCTTGCAGCAGGAAGGCTTTACCCGCTTGGAAGCCGGAGGAAAGGAATGGCGCATCGAAGAACTGTTGCCGGTAATCGACAAACATAAAAAAAACAAGTTCCGCTTGCTGATTGACCGCCTTACGGCTACCAACGAGGAGGAGGCGCTGAGCCGCGTTGCCGACTCTATACAAACAGCCTTTGAAGAAGGCAAGGGCTTTTGTATGGTTGAAAGTCCTGACGGAACTGTCAAGCAGGAATTTTCGGCACATTTTGAGGCCGACGGAATGATGTTTGAAGAACCTACCGAGCACCTCTTCAGCTTTAATAACCCCTTGGGCGCTTGTCCACGTTGCGAGGGCTACGGCCGCGTCATAGGCATTGACGAGGATTTGGTGGTGCCCGATCGCTCACTCTCTATTTTTAACGGTGCTGTTGCTTGTTGGCGCGGCGAGGTGATGAAAGAATACAAGGGAAAACTCATTCGCTCGGCGGCTGAATTTGATTTTCCCATTCATCGTCCTTATTATGAATTGACGGATGCACAGCGGAAACTCTTGTGGGATGGTAATCGTTATTTTACGGGTTTGCACGAATTTTTTAGTCTGCTCGAAGAAAATAAATACAAAATTCAATACAGGGTAATGCTGAGCCGCTATACCGGCAAAACTCTTTGTCCCGATTGCCAGGGCTCACGTTTGCGTAAAGAAGCTGGCTACGTAAAAGTAGGAGGAAAGTCGATTAGCGAATTGGTTCTGCTTCCGGTGGGCGATTTGCTGAAATTTATGCAGAATTTGCAATTATCGGACTATGCGCAATCCATTGCAGGCCGTGCCTTGATTGAAATTGTTAATCGCTTGCAGTTCCTGTTGGATGTAGGCTTGGGCTACCTAACCTTAAACCGCTTGTCGAACACGCTCAGTGGGGGAGAAAGCCAGCGTATCAACTTGGCCACCTCGTTGGGAAGCAGCTTAGTGGGTTCTTTGTACATCCTCGATGAGCCCAGCATAGGCTTGCATCCGCGCGATACGCAACGGTTGATTAAGGTGCTGAAACAATTGCGCGATTTGGGCAATACCGTTTTAGTGGTAGAACACGATGAGGAAATTATGCGTGCTGCCGACCGCATTATAGACATAGGCCCCGCTGCCGGCCTGCACGGCGGAGAAATAGTCTTCGAGGGTGAAATTACGAATTACGAATTACGAATTAGGAATCAGGAATCAGGTATCAAGTATCGGGTATCAGGAAGTGGAAAGCAGAAGGCAGAAACAAATAAGCAAATCAACAAATCAACAAATAACCAAAATTCTCTTACTTTATCTTACTTATTAGGTCAGGAGCAAATAGAGGTGCCGGTGCGGCGAAAGAAATGGAATAATTATATTGAAGTTGCAGGCGCCCGTGAAAATAATTTGAAGAATATAACCGTTAAATTTCCTTTAGGCTGCATGGTAGCTGTTACCGGCGTGAGCGGATCGGGGAAATCGTCCTTGGTGAAAAATATTCTGTATCCGGCTTTGAACAAACTTATTAATCAGTATGGCGAAAAGCCCGGCGCACACGATTTTGTGCGCGGCGATATCAAGCAGTTGCGCGGCGTGGAAATGATTGACCAAAATCCTATCGGCAAGTCGTCGCGCTCTAATCCCATAACCTACATCAAGGCTTACGATGAAATTCGAAAGCTGTATTCGGAGCAGCCTTATGCCAAGCAGAACGGTTACGGACATTCTCACTTCTCTTTTAATATCGATGGCGGTCGTTGCGAGGAATGCCAAGGCGATGGTTTTATCAAGGTGGAAATGCAGTTTATGGCCGATGTTACCTTGCTGTGCGAAGCCTGCGGCGGCAAACGTTTTAAGCACGATATATTGGAAGTGCGTTACAAAGGTTATAATATTGCCGATGTCTTAGACTTTACGGTAGATCAAGCCATAGCATTTTTTAGCGAGCAGAAAGAAACTTTGGCCAAGAAAATAGCCCTTCGCTTAAAACCCTTGCAGGACGTTGGATTAGGCTATATCAAATTGGGGCAATCGAGTAATACGCTGAGCGGCGGCGAGAGCCGGCGGGTGAAGTTAGCAGCATTTCTCGGCGAGGCCAATGATAATAATCCTCGCCTGTTTATCTTCGATGAGCCAACTACCGGCTTACATTTTCACGATATTAAAAAATTGCTTGCCTCATTTAATGCCTTGATTGCACGCGGCCATTCCATTGTGGTGGTAGAACATAACATGGATGTGGTGAAATGCGCCGACTGGCTTATCGACCTTGGGCCGGAAGGCGGCGAGCAAGGCGGCCATTTGGTATTTGAAGGCATGCC
>JAIRUB010000090.1 GCA_031254635.1 Prevotellaceae bacterium
CACAGCATAAAATATGAATATGAACCCGAATTAAACGTAAAAGATTTTTCGTTTCACCCCGATTTTTATATTCCTGCTGCAAATTTGTATATTGAACATATCAGCGACAAAAGTTTTCCAACCAAAAGCAAAGAAGAACAGTTTAAAAAAGGCAACTTGCTTTTTGTGAAAACTTTTGAAAGTATGACAACCGATTCGGCTTTGTTCAATCTTACCCTTGACAATATTGTAAAAAATCGTTTCCCTGCTGATTATCAAAAAACAATTTCGATAAATTTCAGAGAGGAATTTAACAGTTATCACGAAGATGTAAAAGATTTTGTTCGTCAAATTATGCGAATAACCGATATGATAAAAGTTGAAAATATCAATGTTGATACGGTTTTAGAAAACGCGCAAAAAGACCAACACGAAAGAGTGAGAAATTTTTACGAATTGGCAATCCCAATCGTGAAAAAATATATTGATTATTGTATTAATAAATCCTATCTTGATTTTAATGACTTGATTTCCACAAACATTTCGCTATTAAAAAACCATACTGATATTGCAAACAAATACAGAGAAAAATTTCAATATATTTTGGTTGATGAATTTCAAGATGTAAACAATTTGCAAGTAGAATTAATCAAATTGCTACTCACCGACAATACACAACTTTTCTGCGTAGGCGACGATTGGCAAAGTATTTATGGTTTTAGAGGCTCAAATGTGACTTACATTGTTGAATTTGAAAAGCATTTTATAAATGCTAAAACAATAAAACTCAATTTGAATTATCGTAGCACACAAAATATTGTCGGTGTGAGTAACGAAGTCATAAAACATAATAAATTCAAGATTGACAAAGATGTTCAAGCCTCCAAAAAATCAGAACATAAAATAGTCGTTTTTGCAGGAAACAACGAAGAAGAAAATATACAATTCTGTCTAAATCGAATCAAAGAATTAGTAAAAGACGGAGTAAATAATGATGAAATATTGTTCTTGTACAGAAGAAGTAAAATGTATTCGCCATATTCTTATAAATTCAAGGATGAAAATATCCGTGTCCAATCTAAAACCATTCACGCTGCAAAAGGACTTGAATCAAAAGTTGTTTTTATAATTGGCTTAACAGAGGGAAGTGATGGATTCCCAGACATTTGGCTTGAAGACAGAATTTTTCAAGTAATCAAAAAGGCAAATCGTGATTTGTTAATGGAAGAAGAACGAAGATTATTTTACGTTGCCATTACGAGAGCAAAGGACAAGCTTTTTTTGATTACCGAAAAAGGAAACGAATCGAGTTTTTTGAAAGAAATACCCGAAGCATTTACTATTCGGACAACCAACCAAATAAAATCATCTGTTACAAAAATAATTTTTTGCGAAAATTGTCGTAGCCAATTAGAAAGACTTCACGTTTTTTGCCCATATTGCGGACAGAAATTAAAAGAAACGAAAAATGAAAACAAATAAATGCTCTACCACTAACAAGCGGCTTCACACAAGCGAGGTTGTATGCCCGCAGAAACGGCAGCGCCCTCACCACAATATGCAAATAACTGAATAACTGAACTTTACAAACTTTATAACTTTATAAACTTTTAACTCATAAATTACCTCACCTCAAACAACCAAATCAACAAATAATCAAATAAGCAATCATGAAAACATCCTACAATTGGCTAAAAAAATATATCAACATTACTGAAACGCCGGAGCGCGTGGCTGAGGTTTTAACCTCCATTGGCCTTGAAGTGGAAGCAATGGAACCCACCGGAGGCATGCCGGGCAATTTCGAAGGCGTGGTGGTGGGCCATGTGCTCGAATGTACGCAACACCCCGACGCCGACCGCCTGCGGGTTGCCAAGGTGGACGTGGGAACAGGCGAGCCCTTGCAAATTGTGTGCGGAGCGCCGAATGTGGCAACAGGTCAGAAAGTGGCGGTAGCTACCCTTGGCACAACCTTACATTTCAGTAATGGCGAACAGGTAAAAATGAAACGACAAAAACTGCGCGGCGTAGAATCGATGGGTATGATTTGCGCTGAGGATGAACTCGGCTTGGGAAATTCGCATGAGGGAATTATGGTGCTGGATGCCGCCGCCCAAGTAGGCGACACGGTTCGAAATTATATCAGCATGGATTCCGGAGACACGGTGTTCGAAATAGGGCTTACCCCCAACCATATTGATGCTGCCTCGCATTTCGGCATAGCCCGCGACCTTGTGGCAGCATTGGAAGTAAAAGCGCAGCTTCCTTCGGTGGACAAATTTGCCGAAGGCGCCGGACAGGGCGTTACGGTGAAGATAGATAATACAACCGCCTGCCCGCGCTATTCGGGAATTACCGTCAAGGGAATTAAGGTGCAGCCCTCGCCGGATTGGCTACAGCAATGCTTGTTGACAATAGGCGTGCGGCCAATTAACAATGTGGTTGACATTACTAACTTTGTATTGCATGAAATAGGCCAGCCGCTCCACGCCTTCGATTTGTCGAAGGTTGATGGCAATCAAATTGTTGTGCGCACTTGCGAAGAAGGTACTCCTTTTGTGACGCTCGATGGCATTGAACGTAAACTCAGCGCCAACGATTTAATGATTTGCAGTGCTGTCCGACCGATGTGTATTGCCGGCGTATTCGGCGGTTTGGATGCCGGAGTAACCGAAACCACTACCGATGTGTTTATCGAAAGCGCTTATTTTAATCCGGTATGGGTGCGCAAAACCGCTCGCCGCCACGGATTGAACACCGATGCCTCGTTCCGTTATGAGCGTGGCGCCGACCCTGAAATAACCCTCTATGCTTTAAAACGCGCTGCTTTGCTCATTCAGGAATTAGCAGGAGGCACGGTGATAGGAACTGTGCAGGATGTTTACCCACAGCCTATACAAGTTGCGCAAATATCGCTGAATTATAAAAATATGGCGCGCTTAATCGGCAAGGAAATTCCGGCTTCTGAAATACAAAAAATCCTGCAATTGCTCGATTTTACTATTACGGAAAGTACTGCCGACGGCCTCACCGTGCGTGTTCCTACCTACCGTGTTGATGTTACCCGCGAATGTGATGTGGTAGAGGAAGTATTGCGTATCTATGGTTATAATAATATAGAAATTTCCGAAAGGATATTGACTTCGGTAAATTACCGTACACCCGCCAAAAATGAACAACTGCAGAACTTGTTGTCCGACTACTTGACGGCAAATGGCTTTAACGAGATGATGAGCAACTCGCTTACCCAAAGCGATTATTATACTATGACACCTTCCTTTCCACCGGAGAATGAAGTGAAAATCCTCAATCCTTTGAGCAGCGACCTGAATGCTATGCGCCGCACCCTGCTTTTCGGCGGATTAGAAGCGGTGAGCCACAACATTAACCGGCAATACAACGATTTAAAGTTGTATGAATTTGGCAATGTATATTTTTATACGCCTGCAAAAGCCGATAAAGGCTTTGAGGCTTATGCGGAAGCTCCGCGTCTCGCTCTTTTTGCTACCGGCGATGCTGTATTGCAATCGTGGAACGCCAAGGCCGAAGCTACCAATTTCTTTTATCTGAAAGGCTATGTAGAAAGGCTCATGGAGCGTTGCGGTATCAACTTATACCAACTCAACTGTGCGGAAGCGCCGAAAGATTGGTTTGCCGAAGGCGTAGGTTATCAATGGAACGGCGAGCCCTTAGTAGTGATAGGCAGTATGGCGAAAAAATTACGTTCGGCCTTTGGCATTAAGCAGGAAGTGTATGCCGCCGAAATTGCTTTTGATGTGTTGCTGAAAGTGCAGGCGCAGCATAAAGTGATGTTTTCGGAATTGCCTAAATATCCTGAAGTACGTCGCGATTTAGCCTTGGTGGTGGACGAGAAAATTACCTTCGACCAGTTGCGCCGCATAGCTTTCAAAGCAGAAAATCGACTGCTAAAGCAAGTAGGTTTATTTGATGTGTATCGAGGCAACAAACTGCCTGACGGCCAAAAGCAGTATGCCCTGAGCTTTGTGTTGCAAGACTTAGAAAAAACCTTCACCGACCAACAGATTGAGCAAATCATGCAGCAACTGCTCAATAGCTTTGCTAAAGAGGTAGGCGCAACGCTGAGGTAATTGAAAGTAGAGAATTGAAAATGAATAAATGAATAAAAGGGTACAAGGTGAAAAGGTGCAAGGTAAAAGAAGATAAACTCGTCACTCGTTACCCATAGTATCGTCCTAAAATACGTTGACTCTAATTTCAACAAAAAATTAAAATTATGGAGTTAGAGAAGAATCAGGCCTGCCGAAAAATGAAGAGCAAAGAGTGTTCATTTAAGTTCAAAACTTTCGTCATTGACCAAATCAACAATGGTCAAATTTCGCTTAACTTTGCAGCGAAAAAGTACAATATTTCGAGAAGTACACTCGACTATTGG
>JAIRUB010000119.1 GCA_031254635.1 Prevotellaceae bacterium
CAATTGTTTCCAAACAATCGCTTAATGTAAATCCCTTCTTGGCGAGCTTTTCGTTACAATCGTATATTATAGATGTTATTGTATTTTCTGGTTGCTTTTTCTTTTCGCCTTCTGCAACAATTTTTTTCGCCTCGCCAGTAACCGTTGGAACTAGCATTGATATGGTATCATCTATTTTTATTGTTTCGGCTGCCCTCGTATCCATCTTTTGAATTTGCAGGTGTGCTATTGCGTTATCACTATCATTAGTTATGATTGAGTAAAGATAGTCTAAGACTCTGTAGCACATCGATTTGGTGTTTTTGTCACAGTATACCTGTGAATATGCAACATATACTTGCAAATTGAGGTGGCTTGGATTATCTGTCTTATATCTTCCAGACATAAGAGCTGATGGTATTCCTACCGTCTTATAGATTTGCTGCTCAAGCAACTTTAATGCAGGGTTTTTCACGCGCATGAAATATCTATTTATGTCGCATTGAATAATCTCAATGTTTGTAACCAAATCTAACGAAAATCCTGGCCGTTCAATCATAAAATCCATCCCTATGTCGGCAATGAGCGTTAGTAATGCGATATTGTTAGATTTCTCATAAATATATTTTCTAACATCTTTAGCGAATTTGTTTTTCTCTTCGTTCGTAAGCACTTCTGCTTTTAAGAATTCATATAATACCTCTTTTAGACAATAAATCATATCACTGATAATCATTGGCATCCGATATTCATCAGTTGACGCCAGCCACATTTCCGGATACCCAAGATAGCTCTTTTTAAAATCATCTTTAATAAAGTAGATTTCATATAGAGGTAAATCTTCATCCTGCTTTTTTGCAAAATTTATTACGGCATTATTGATGAAATTAATTGCCCAGTCAAAACCGATCCAAAAATTACTCTTAAACAGAATTAGAAAAAAACTATCATATAATGCGCCTTTGTTAGAGTTATTAGCATAACGCTTTGCTTTTTTACTTAAACCGTATAAATAAGTTATATCATCTCTGTCCCCGTCATACCCATGGTCAATATGCCCATATCGCTCAACTGGTGAATATGTCCAAAACATTTCAGCAAGTGTGCACAGTTCTGCTGGCAAATGTTTCGCGAGATGCACATGCTCAAATTTAAGGGTGTCCTCAATAATGTCAGCTGCTAGATGCCTGTTATCATTATCGCCTTTATAACAAGTCGTCAGCTCAGCCCAAAAAGACATTATCCATTCTTTTGAATAATTTGCCAATTGATAAATTGGCTTAAGCATACTAATAATATCTTTACTGAGCCTATAGTTTTTGCTTGAATCTGATTCACTTATGTGATTTTCCAAAAAATATATTAAGATGAGACTGGTAGTTTTTGCAGTTTGCTCTTCCTTTGTTTGTGCTCGGGCGTAGTCAGAGCACAGTTTTTCTATGTCAACTTGCGAAACAGCATCCCCTTTGTACAATTCGGCCTGGGCAACTAAATGTATTAGGTTTTGCCTTCCTTCGCCACATGGTCGTAGCTGCACATGCAAATATTCTTTTGAATAAGGGGTAACCTCGAAAGCATATAGATTTGTTATTTTAATAAAGTCACCAATAATTCCAGCACTACTAATTGTCGCTCCAAAGTCATCAAAAAATTGTACGCAATACCTTGATTTCACCAAACCAATTATTGTTTGTTTTCTCCAGTTTTGCGGCATTGTTTTTGAGAAAACCAACACATTCAAAAATTTTTCACGATTGGATTTCGCAAACAATTTGTTTTCAACCCAAATTTGATAGCGCCGATATATGCATCTGCCGAAGCCCTCTATTTCGCTGAAAAATTCATCATATTTGCCTCGGCATTCGTCAAATTTAGCATCCAAGTACTGCTCAAAACAGATATCCTCGAAAATATCATATTTTAGCCTAATGACGTTCCTGTTTTCAATCAAAACATTACTTGAAATTAGCTTTCTGATGATTTTGGTATCATAATTTGAAGTTATTGCTCCAAGCGAAAATTTCATTGCTCTCGTAAAAACAATGGATTCAACAACATTTTTAGTTTCGAGGTCATCCATGCAAATAATATACTTCCAAATGTATTCCCTCAACTCATTTTCATCAGCAATATTGTCAAAATCAGTAATTTTTGAAATTATCAAATTGAGATAAAACGGAGATTTAAGTAGCTTTGCGTATGAAGCTGTGTTGTTCATATTGCTGATAATGGGATATTTGTTAGCAATCAGCAATAACTCAGACTCGGTTAGTTCTTCCACTACATACGAAAAAACTGAATATGCGCCCTCTATCTTTATGAAGGCGTTCTTATCACTTGTTCGACAAGTCGTGATTATTTTTGCATGAGGATACATTTTTGTATGCTCATAGAAGGTCAGCAATAAGTCCCATTTTGTTGGGACATCGGCAATAAATTCCAAAGAGTCGATAAAAAATATAATAGGCGATTCACCTAAGTATTCAAGTGTTTGCTTGATATTAAATCCCCAAATGGCATTTATGTCGGTCGCTTCACGAAATTGCTCTGCTCTTGCATAAAGCATTTTCTCTTCGCTCTCGACAAGTTTTTTGCAAAGAACAGATTTACCGCTACCGGCTTCGCCATGGATAGAAATATTTTTATGTCCGTCGATGTTTATCTTGGAAATAATTTCGCTTCGGTCTATTTCATATTCTTTGTTTATTTTACAATCTATGCTATGTGACATAATAATCTTGCTGTTTTCAATGGCATCTTTGAGCTTAAATGAGCTGCATTTAATGCTTTTAGCTTCTTTTGAAAGCAAATCATACAAAGCAATCTGAAAATCTAAATCATCCTGTACCCTTTGCACAATAAGCGCTGTCGTAATCAGGTCATTTGCTTTGATAAAGGGAACTTTCCCTATTTGATTTTCCCCGGTGTAATCTTTAACCCTATCTACACTATCATTGTGTAGTACGATAAATTTTACACTTGTTATCGAATCAATTTCAGACCTACTTGAATCTCTAATTTTTTCAAGTGTCTCTTTCACCTTGGTAGGAATATTTTTTGCCGTGCTTACCTGTATATAAATTTGCCCATCATCAGATATTAAGTCAACGCAAGGATATGCATATGTGTCAATATTCAAATTGCTAAGCCCTTGGCCTAAATACAAGCCACCAACGTTAATCGCAAACAATTCAAACAGCTTTGCTTCACTGAGAAGTCCGCTGGCATTCAGCAATTTTATTTTTTCTTCATAGGCAGAAATGTACCCTGCAATAAAATCAATTCGCTTAATGGATTCGTTCAAGATTATTCCTCCATCAAAAACACTTTGGTTAAGGTTGCACAAAACTGATTATCGTCACTTTCGAGATTTATAAAAACATTAGGTGAAATCTTATCTCATATGGTTTCGCCGCCTATTATTTTTATAACTTCTGTTACCACATATACTAGACCCGTTTACTTAACCTCCTCAAACGATACAACTCGATACTACCCGTGATACTATATATGATACTACCCATAGTATCACATATAGTATCACAATATATCACTCCTATTTCTTCAAGTTCTTCAGCAACTCCAGCACCCTCTCCAAGCTGCTGAACTCCCCCTTATCCCCCTCATAATAGCGCAAATCCCCGGTGAAGGCACGCAGAATCCGCGCCTTATCCTCGCAACAAAGCTGGGCTAAATCCTCTGGTGCGGTGTTGGCTGCCCATACATAGGCAAAACGGCCGATACCGCAGGATTTGCGGCTGTCCAGGGGCTCCGCCTTTATGGCCAGGCCTTGGTATTGGTGGAGCATGAAGTAGCAGGCGCGGGGGCAATGGGGGCAGGTTATTAGTTTTTGCTCCGTGGGTAGGGGCGGGGTTTTGCCTAGGGGGTCGCGCTGGCGCAGGGCCCCGGTGGGGCAGATGACCGTGCAGGCCCCGCAGGAGATGCAGTCGCTTTCCGCCAGGGGCTGGGCGAAAGCTGGGCTTACTGCGGTGTCGAAGCCCCGGCCCAGCCAGCCTAGGGCGTAGACGCCCTGATATTCGCGACAGACCCGCAGGCACAGGCCGCAGAGAATGCATTTTTCCGGCTCCTGCCAGATCAGGGGGTGGGCCTTGTCGATGGGGCGGCGATGTACGCGCCCGGCGAAGGTTTCCCCGCTGGGGGTGTATTCATGCAGCAGGGGCAGGAACTGGCAGTCGTGTACGGCCTGGCAGCCGCATTCCAGGCAGCGGGCCGCCTCTTGTTCCGCCTCTTCTTTAGTGAAGCCGTGTATAAACTCGCGGAAATCATGCTTGCGTACTTGCGGCGCTTCCACCAGCGGATGCAGGGGCGGCGCTTCCGGCACGTCCGGCAGGTCTTCCTTGGTCAAATCTTTATCTTCCACATAGAAGGGCTTGAAAAGCGGCGCCTTTTGGCCTGTAAAATAGGCGTCGATGGCCGCCGCAGCCTTTTTGCCGTGGCCGATGGCGGTGATGGCGATGCCCGGGCCGTCATTGACCGCGTCGCCCCCGGCAAAGACCCCCGGCAGATTGGCGTCTCCGCGCCAAATCGCCGAGATAGCTTTGGTCGAAAACCTAATCCGCAGCGACCTTAACGAAATCGAAACCGCCTTCGGGATTAAAAAGCTTATGGACA
>JAIRUB010000181.1 GCA_031254635.1 Prevotellaceae bacterium
ACGTATTATGGAAACTCGTCCGCTGAGTAAAAACAAATGTTGGAGATTAGTTGAAATCGTAGAAAAAGTTAAATAGCCATGATACAACAAGAATCACGCTTATTGGTAGCAGATAACAGTGGTGCAAAGGAAGTGCTTTGCATCCGGGTACTTGGAGGCACCCGTCGCCGTTATGCCGGTATTGGCGACAAGATTGTAGTTACAGTGAAAAGCGCAATGCCGGGAGGCGATGCTAAAAAAGGTACTGTAACCAAAGCCGTTGTCGTACGCACGAAAAAAGAAATTCGCCGCCCCGACGGTTCATACATCCGCTTTGACGACAACGCCTGTGTGCTGTTGAATGCACAGGGCGAAGTACGCGGAACCCGTATCTTTGGGCCTGTAGCCCGCGAACTGCGCGAAAATTATATGAAAATTGTTTCATTAGCACCGGAGGTACTGTAATGCAAAAGAAACGTCATATCAAAAAAGGAGACACCGTATTTGTTAATGCCGGTGACGACCGTGGAAAAACCGGTAGAGTACTAAATGTTGACACCGAGAAAAACCGCGTCATAGTTGAGGGAATCAACTTAGTAAGTAAACATACCAAACCTAATTCTAAAACACCCCAAGGCGGAATCATTAAGAAGGAAGCAGGAGTTCACATTTCCAACCTGCAGTTGGTTGATCCTACCTCAGGCGGGCCAACCCGCATTGGTCGCCGCTTGAACGATAAGGGTAAATTAGTACGTTACGCAAAAAAATCGCAAGAGGAGATTAAATAATGGCAAAGAAAGAAGGAGCTATAAAGGCCGCAGCCGGTGTGCAACAGGCTACCCCGAAGGGATATATTCCGAATCTACAGAAAAAATACAAAGAAGAAATTGTTGCCAAGTTGATGAAGGAATTTAATTACACATCGACGATGCAAGTTCCTCGTCTCGAAAAAATCGTCATCAATCAAGGTGTTGGCAGCGCTGTTGGCGACAAGAAATTGATTGAGGTAGCGCAAAACGAATTATCACTGATTGCCGGACAAAAGGCTGTTCAAACAGTTTCGAAGAAAGATATTTCTAACTTCAAACTGCGTAAAGGTATGCCTATCGGCGTGAAAGTTACCCTGCGCAGCAAGAAAATGTATGAGTTTCTTGATCGTTTGGTAAGCGTGGCATTGCCCCGTATTCGCGATTTCCAGGGTATTACCGCCAAGTTCGACGGCCGCGGCAACTACACCGTCGGAATTAAGGAACAAATCATTTTCCCTGAAATTGACATCGATAAAATTACTAAAATCATCGGCATAGAGATTTCATTCATCACCGACGCTAAGCGCGATGAGGAAGCATACGCCCTGCTGCGTGAATTCGGATTACCGTTTAAAACAATAAAAAAGTAATATGGCAAAAGAATCAATGAAAGCACGCGAGGTAAAACGTGCAAAATTGGCGGCAAAATATGCTGAAAAACGGAAAGCCTTAAAAGAAGCCGGCGACTGGGCGGGTTTGGCAAAACTGCCTAAAAACTCAAGCCCCGTGCGCTTACACAACCGCTGCTCCATTACCGGTCGTCCCAAAGGTTATATGCGTATATTCGGCATCAGTCGCATCCAATTCCGCGAAATGGCCAGCAAGGGCCTCATCCCAGGCGTGCGCAAAGCCTCATGGTAATTAAAAATTAGGAATTAAACATTAAAGAACGCTTTTAATTCCTAATTCGTAATTAATATAATAAATGGATATCGGGCGCTATAAGCGCTGAAATTTAAAAAACAAAATAAAACAATGACTGATCCAATCGCAGATTTTCTGACAAGAATTCGAAATGCATCGGCAGTAGGCCACAAAACGGTTGAAATTCCCGCCTCAAAAATGAAGTTGGAACTTGCCCGTATCTTGCATGAAAAAGGCTACATCTTAGCCTACAAAGTAGTAGAAGGGACTCCTTCGAACTCCATTAAAATCGCATTAAAGTATCATCCCGAAACTAAGCGTCCGGCTATTAAGAAACTCCAACGAGTGAGTACCCCTGGTTTACGCCAGTACACCGACGTGGAAAATATGCCGCGCGTATTGAACGGCTTGGGGATAGCTGTTATTTCCACCTCCAAAGGAATCATGACGGATAAAGAAGCCAAGGTTCAAAATGTAGGCGGCGAAGTAATTTGCTATGTTTACTAAGTACTTTAAACTTTATACTTTAAACTTTATAAACTCAATATAGTATGTCACGAATAGGAAAATTACCTGTAGACCTGCCCGGCGCCGTAACCGTAAAGGTGGAAAACGGCAATGTGGTTGTGGTGAAAGGCCCGCTCGGTGAACTGCGCCAGAAAGTGGACGTGGATATAAAAGTCTCCGTAGAGGGAAATGTGGTGACGGTGAGTCGTCCCACCGATCAGCCCCGCCACCGCTCAATGCACGGCTTATATCGCGCATTGATTGCCAACATGGTTAAAGGCGTATCAGATGGATTCACCATTAAACAAGAATTAGTAGGTGTGGGTTACCGCATAGAAGTAAATGGGCAAATCTTGGTGTTTAACCTCGGTTATTCTCATGAAATTCACTTCGAAATACCCAAAGAAGTTAAGGCTGTTGCCGAAGCTGTGAAAAAAGGGACTAATCCGGTGTTAACCCTTACCAGCCACGATAAACAGTTGGTTGGACAGGTGGCGGCTAAAATCCGCTCGTTCCGTAAGCCGGAACCTTACAAAGGAAAAGGTATTAAATTTGTTGGCGAACAACTTCGCCGTAAAGCCGGTAAATCGGCCAGTGCAAAATAATAGGGAGGTAGCGTTATGGCATTATCAAAAATTGAAAGAAGACAAAGAATCCGGTATCGCATACGTAAGATCGTTGACGGCACCGCTGAACGTCCCCGCATGGCGGTGTATCGTAGCAATAAATCGATTTATGTGCAATTTATCGACGACGTGGCAGGGGTTACCCTTGCAGCCGCATCATCGCGCGATAAATCATTGGCAGAAGCCGTTAAAGGCAAACCCGGCGTAGAGGTGGCAAAGCTTGTAGGGCAATTAGCCGCTGAGCGTGCAACAGCAAAAGGTATCACAACCGTGGCATTCGACCGCGGAGGTTACCTGTATCATGGAAAAGTTAAAAATTTAGCAGAAGCCGCCCGTGAAGGGGGACTCAAATTCTAATCAGATAGACTATGACAGCAAACGTTAAAAAGGTAAAAACAACCGATTTGGTGCTAAAAGAAAAATTGGTGGCTGTTCAACGTGTTACTAAGGTAACCAAGGGAGGACGCCACTTCAGTTTTGCCGCTATTGTTGTAGTGGGCGACGAAAACGGTGTTGTAGGCTATGGCCTCGGAAAAGCAGGCGAAGTAACTTCGGCTATTGCTAAAGGTGTTGAAGACGCGAAGAAGAATTTAGTGCGTATTCCTTTGAGTAAACGTACTATTCCTCATGAGCAAACAGCCAAGTTCGGCGGCGCCAGAGTATTCATGAAACCCGCAGCTCCCGGTTCCGGAGTGAAGGCAGGGGGCGCTATGCGCGCAGTGTTCGAAAGTGTCGGTATTCACGACGTGTTGGCTAAATCAAAAGGCTCGTCCAACCCGCACAACTTAGTAAAAGCAACTGTTACGGCGCTGCTGGAACTGCGCGATGCTTATGCTGTAGCCGGCGTTCGCGGCGTAAACATGCAAAAAGTATTTAAAGGATAAGGAACGACGACTATGGAAAAAGTGAAAATTACACAAGTAAAAAGTAAAAACGGCTCAACCGACCGTCAAATAGCCACATTGGCATCCTTAGGCCTGCGGCGCATGCATCAAACAGTGGAACGCGAAGTCAACGATGTTACCAAAGGTATGATAGAGAAAATACGCCATTTGGTGAAAATAGAAGAAGTTGTTGAAAAAGTTAAGGCAACCAAACCCCGCACTTCCCGTGCGAAGAAAATCGTAGAGACACAGGAAACAGCACCCGCAGTAGAGGCGCAAGATATTGCGCCGGAAACAGAAAATGCTGTGTCTGAAGCAGAAAAAGCCATAGAAGCGTAAAATATTACGCCTAATATAATAAAGCGAGTTAATAATTAGCGATAGCATAAAAATTAAAAGAAAATGAGCATACACAATCTTACACCGGCAGCAGGCGCTATACATAAAGATAAACGTATTGGCCGCGGCGAAGGTTCAGGCCGTGGCGGAACGTCTACACGTGGACACAAAGGCGCCCAGTCGCGTTCCGGTTATTCGCGCAAGAAAGGTTTTGAAGGCGGCCAAATGCCCCTGCAACGCCGCTTGCCTAAATATGGATTTAACAATATGAGCCGTATCGAATATAAACCTATCAACCTGTCAACGCTTCAAGCATTGGTAGAGAAAAGCAATGTGCAAGATATTACGTTCGACACGTTGATTGAGGCCGGATTAGTATCCAAAAACGATAAGGTAAAAATTCTTGGTAATGGCACGCTTGCCGCTACTGTAAACGTAACCGCGCACGCCTTCTCAAAAACGGCGATTGCTGCTATTGAAGCTAACAAAGGTACAGTAACCAAACTTTAAACTGAACAATGAAAAAGTTAATTACAACCATACAAAATATTTTCAAGATTGAAGAACTGCGTAAAAGAATAATATATACTGTTCTTTTATTGTTGGTTTACCGCTTGGGGAGTTTCGTCGTGTTGCCGGGGATTGATCCCTTGCAATTGGCGAATTTGAAAGCGCAATCGGAAGGTGGATTGGTAGGCCTACTCAACCTTTTCTCAGGTGGTGCATTTGGTAATGCCTCTGTCTTTGCGTTGGGGATTATGCCTTATATCTCGGCCTCCATCGTTATCCAGTTGTTAGGAATGATGATACCTTACTTCCAACGCTTACAACGTGAAGGGGAAAGCGGACGCCGCAAGATGAACCAATTAACCCGTTATCTGACCATAATGATTTTGGCTTTACAAGGGCCAGCTTATATAGCTAACTTACATGCCCAGATTCCCGAAACAGCCTTTATGTTGAGCGGACTTGGATACAATATATTTGCTACGCTGATTCTTATTGCAGGCACGATATTTGTGATGTGGTTAGGTGAACGTATTACTGACCGTGGTATTGGTAACGGAATTTCATTAGTTATTACTGTTGGTATATTGGCACGCTTGCCCTTTGCCTTTGTTGCGGAAATAGGTTCCCGCTTCAATGAAACCACCGGTGGTATCTTGATGTTCGTAGTTGAAATTATCGTATTGTTCTTCATCTTTGCCGCAACCATTGCCTTGGTGCAGGGAACGCGCAGAATTCCCGTACAGTATGCTAAGCGTATCATCGGCAATAAACAATATGGCGGTGTGCGTCAGTATATTCCTTTGAAAATTAATGCTGCCGGCGTTATGCCTATCATCTTCGCCCAGGCATTGATGTTCATTCCTTTATTGCTTTCCGGATTTGATGCTACCCGTGGTATAGCTGCTACCTTTGGCGACTACACCGGATTTTGGTACAACTTTACTTTCGGATTAATGGTTGTACTCTTCACTTATTTCTACACAGCGGTAACGGTAAATCCGAACAATATGGCTGAGGAAATGAAGAAAAACGGAGGTTTCATTCCCGGTATAAAACCCGGTAAAAAAACAGTCGAATACCTTGATAATGTGATGTCACGCATCACATTACCAGGCTCTATTTTCCTGGCTTTTGTGGCTATTTTGCCCGCATTTGCTATGATATTAGGCGTAAGCAATCAATTTGCTCAATTTTATGGTGGCACCTCCCTCCTTATTATGGTAGGCGTGGTGTTGGATACCTTACAGCAAATTGAAAGCCATTTGCTTAACCGTCACTATGACGGATTAATGAAAACCGGACGCCTAAAGGGGCGTAACGGATAGTATCAGTATATAGTCCGGTAAGTTTATACTTGCTGAACACTATGTACTGAAAAAGTTCTTTGGAAAAATGATTGCGCTAAGAACCAACGAGGAAATCGCTCTGCTGAAAGAAAACGCGCTTTTAGTATCGAAAACCTTGGCGGAAGTCGGCAAACGAATTCAACCCGGAGTAACAACTTTGGAGTTGGACAAATTGGCCGAAATCTTTATCCGCGACCATGGGGCAGAGCCGGCATTCTTAGGCTACGACGGGTTTCCCAACAGCCTATGTATATCGGTAAACGATGTGGTGGTCCATGGAATTCCTTCGGCGTATCGGCTTCAAGAGGGAGATATTGTGTCGATTGATTGTGGTACGCGCTATAAGGGATATTACGGCGACTCGGCTTATACCTTTGCAGTAGGTGAAATTAGCTCGGCAGCAAAGCAATTGTTGCAGGTGACTAAAGAGTCGCTTTACAAAGGCATTGAGCAAGCCTTGGCTGGTAATCGGATTGGCGATATTGCCGCAGCAGTACAAGGCTATGCCGAGCAATTCGACTACGGAGTAGTTCGCAAAATGGTAGGGCATGGGATAGGCCGTAAGATGCACGAAGCCCCCGAAGTACCTAATTTTGGACGAAGAGGGCATGGAAAAGCACTAAAAGAAGGAATGGTGATTTGCATTGAGCCAATGATTAACGAAGGCACCAAAGAAGTGTACCTTGATGAAGATGGTTGGAGTTTGCATACCGAGGATAATAAACTGAGTGCTCATTTTGAGTTGACGGTTTGTATCAGGAAGGGAAAGCCAGAGGTCTTGTCAACCTTTGAATATGTTGAATGGGAGAGTAAATGAGAAAAAAGAGAATAAGTAAATAAATCTGTAAATTTGTAATTCTGTAAATTAAAACTTATGTCTAAACAGGCAGCTATAGAAAAAGAAGGCATTATTATTGAAGCATTGTCCAATGCCATGTTCCGAGTAGAGTTGGATAATGGGCATATTATTATTGCCCATATTTCCGGCAAAATGCGCATGCACTATATCCGTATTTTACCAGGCGATAGGGTTCGCGTAGAGATGTCGCCCTATGATTTAACCAAGGGTCGCATATCATTTAGGCATAAATAGAAAATCAATAAGAATGAAAGATTTGTTAAGATTGTAAAAGATAAATAAAAAAGAAAAAATATATGAAAATAAGAGCTTCAATTAAGAAACGCAGCGACGACTGCAAGATTGTAAAACGCAAGGGGCGTTTGTATGTTATTTGCAAGAAGAACCCTAAGTTCAAAATGCGCCAAGGTTAGATAATAGATTATAAATTATAAATAATAGATCATAAGTATGGCACGTATAGCCGGGGTAGACTTACCCAAAAACAAACGCGGGGAGATAGGCCTGACCTACATCTACGGCATTGGCCGCAGTA